>SBFI01000056.1 GCA_006227875.1 Acidobacteriota bacterium | reverse complement strand
CGGGTCATACCCTCCAGGGTGTCGCGAACGACCGATCGGGCCATCAGGAGCTGCGCTTTCGACAACAGACCGCCCGGATCGCTCCAGATCGAGTACTCGATCAGGGTGCAGCCGGCGCCGATGGGTACCAGCAGCCAGGCCCCTCTGGTTTCTCGAATGGGTGGCACTTTCGGGTCGATCGAAATCTCCGGCGGTGGCGACCTGTCGTACGAGTCCATCTCGTCCTGCCAGCGAAGCTCCCAGAGCTTCGCCTCGGTGCGCCGAAACAACTCGCCATCCATGTCCATCCGGTCCACCCACCACCGACCGACTCCCAGCTTGCGAAAATACTGGAAGAGCAGACGACTCTGGCCACGGTTGGCACCGCCGATGACCTGCGAGTACCGGATCGGCAGGTAGTCGCCCTCGGCGTGGTGATCCTCGTCGTTGATGGCCATCCACAGAGTCTCGACCGGTACCTCGGCGACCATCACACCGGCCGCCTGCAGTCCCCGGCGCTCGGTCACCGCCTTGCCGGGATCGGCGGCCGCTTTGGCATAGAGCTGCTCGGGCGGCTCGAGCGAGAAGCGAGTAGTCCTCGAAGCCAGGCGAAGATCTATCCCGGCAAGGTACTCGAGGATCTTCTCCGCCGGCGGACACCCGGCGCCGCAGATTCCGGGGGCCAGCAGGATGAGGAGAACGGTGAGAGCCGATAGCTTGCCGATCTGTGTCACGAGCCTTCGGGCGGGCCCTGCTCGGTGATTGTCTTCAGGCGATCCACGTTCTCCAGCATGACGCTGCCGAAGTCGCCCTCGGCGGGAGTATTGCCGCAGGGATCGATGACGATGCTACCGAGACCGAGCTCCGTGAGTCGTCGAGAGGTCTCCGCAAGCGGCGTATCTTCCCACAGAACCCACTTTGCCGGGTGGTCGGTGAGGAGCTCCTCGAGCTCCCGCCACATCTCGTCGCTTGGTGCCTCGTCCGGCTCCCAGTGCAGGGAGATCCCATCGAGACCGTACCTGGCGGCGAGGTACTGGTAGACCGGGTGGGAGAAGATCAAGGGTTCGTCGGCAAGGACATCAAAAGCGATCCGCAACTCGGCGTCGAGGACCAGCAGATCGGCCTGGAGGCGTTCGAAGTTCTCGACCAGGATGTCCTCCTGCTCCGGCAGGGCGCTGACGAGAGCATCCTCGATCGCCTGGGCCTGCTCGATGGCCAGGATCGGGTCGAGCCAGGTGGTAAAGGCAAACCCCTTATGGGCGTGCTCGCCCTCGGGCCCATGAGTATGCGTAACTCCTTCTGTCAGTGGGACATAGCGGTCGGTGAAGGCCGCGGATGTGTCGACCAGCTTGGCCAGCGGCAGAGAAGCGGTTGCCGCCCATTTGGCGTACCCGGCGCCGTTGAGCAGGATGAGATCGGCCCGCTGGTACGCGGCTACAGTCTCCGGATCGGGCGACCAATAGGCCGGATCGACATCGGCGGGGGCTGGAAAGACGACCTCGACCAGGTCTCCACCGATGCGCTGGGCGAAGTACTGGAGAGGGTAGTTGACGGCGTAGACAGCGAGGGGCTTAGGGGCGTAGGGGCTTAGGGGCTTAGGGGTAGACGCGATTTCGTCGGTGGGTTTGGAGCAAGCAAGCAAGGTCAGCGCGAGTGTGAATGCGCCTAACAAACGCATTTTGAACATTGAAGGAGCTCTCCGGGTTGCTGAGAAATGAAAAGTAAGAGGTTCTCGACCCGTTTTTCGTCTATTCATGATGGAGCCTAGTCAAGTGCGCGATCACAGGAAACTCGAAGTATTTCAACTCGCAGATGATCTTGTAATCATGACCTATCTTGCTACCAGGCGATTCCCCCAGACTGAGCGCTATGGGCTTTCCAGCCAGTTGAGACGGAGTGCTGTATCGGTGGCTGCCAACATTGTCGAAGGTTGTGGCCGGAGAACCGGCAAGGACTACCTTCGATTCTTGTACCACTCCTTTGGTTCTCTGCGTGAAGTCGGGTACTACATCGACCTGGCCCGACGGCTCGCATACCTCGAGAAATCGACTGCTGATCAGCTCCATACCGCCTATCGTCGCACTTCCGCAGCACTCGCGGCTCTTATCCACGCTAGACAACGTGAGTAATTCCCTGAGATCTTCTCCCCTAAGCCCCTAAGCCCCTAAGCCCCTAAGCCCTCAAGCCCTCAAGCCCTACGACAACAACAACGCCCTGATGATCCCTGCCCCAAACTGACTCGTCACCAGCGTCAGCCCGCCGGCGAACAGAACTCCCGCCACCAGCACCGCCACCACCTCCGAGGTCAGGAGCGACCCAATGTGGAGCTTCGAGCCCCCGATCTTGGTCATGGTCTCGATCTCGCGGCGGCGCAGCCGGAGCGAGAGCATGAAGACCAGGGCCGCGGTGGCCAGGGTGGCGATGGCGACCAGCAGGATGGCCCCGACGACGAAGCCCTGAATAGTGAGGATGGTGTCGAGCAGCTCGTTCATGACGGTTATGGGCTGGACGATCTGGCTGCGCTCCTCCTCTCCCTCGTAGCGTCCCATGAGGATGGTGCTCGACTTCTGGTCTTCGGGTACCGCGATGATGGCGCTGATGGGGTAGCCCGAGAGGTCACCGTGAAAGTGGAAGGAGTCGATGTTGTCTTCGGTGATCTCGTTGAATTGCACCACCGAGGCGTTGGCGGTGATGGTGTCCCCTTCGCGCTTGAGCACCCCCGAGGCCGCCTCCGGTTGGGAGAGATCCTGGTGACCGTGCACCAGCCCCTCGATGACCCAGGTGGTCTTGAGGTCGACAAAGATGGCCTCGTCATCGGCCGTGTACGACGGCGCCAACACCCCGACCACCTTCATCTTGAGCGGGTAGACACCGGCCAGATCGAAGACGCTCTCCGGCGAGGAGACCACCGCATCCCCGATCCCGATACCGAGTTCCTTCGCCACCTTCGATCCGAGCACGCACTCACCGAGTACAGCCATCGGCCGGCCTTCGACAAACTCGAGCTGGCGAAAATCGAAGTACTCGAGGGTGGTGCCGACGATCGGGAACTGCCGCGACCGGAAACGGACATAGAGCGGGATCGGCTGCGCGAGGCCGGTTTCGGCTATGCGGCTCGCCTCGGCATGAGTGGTGAGCTCGGGGGTTTCGGTCTCGAAATAGAGCGAGTTGAGAGCCAGCTCCAAGGGACTCCCCTTGGCCCCCACCAGCAGCGGGGTGGCGTCGGCGCGCGCCGTCAGCTCCTCGGCGCTCTGCCCCACGATGACGTTCAGCCCCACCGGCAGAAAGACGATCAGCGTGATCGCGGCGATGAGAATCGCCGATTTGATCCGGTGGTAGGCGAGATAGCGCCAGGCGAGATAAAGGACGTCTTTCATCAGAGGGC
>SBFI01000167.1 GCA_006227875.1 Acidobacteriota bacterium | reverse complement strand
GTAGGCCCAGTCCAGGCTGCCAAAGAACAGACCCCCGTTGTCGAACGGCAATCGATAGTCGACAATGCCGTTGAAGATCCACTCGGGAGCGTGGGGCAGGCTGTTGCCGTTGATGCTGAACTCACCGTTCGGAGCGACCGGGTCGGTGATCGTGCAGAGGGCACAGCCGGTGACCGTGAGCCTGTCGTCCTTGATCTCGGTGTTGTTGTAGCTGAGTCCAAAAGTCGACAACCAGCGCGGAGTGGGTGCCCACTCGATGTCGGTTTCGAAGCCCCAACCGTCGACCTTGTCGGCGTTTACGAGCTCGGCAACGTTGGCGGCGCCACCGATGATGGTCAGCTGCTGGTCGTCGGTCTCCCAGATGTAGCCGGTCAAGTTGAACCGCAGGGTGCGATCGAGCAGCTCGGTCTTGACACCGGCCTCGAGGGAGAGAATCTGTTCGGTGTCAGCCACGGTGACACCATCGTTATCGGGATTCTGTCCGAAGTCGAAGTCCGGGAAGAACAGAATCCGCCCCTGGATGCTGGGGGCGCGGGCGCCGGTGGCGACCCGTCCGAAGATATTCACCTCTTCACTGAGAAAGTAGGTCGCGCTGACGTCCCAGGTGACAAAGCTGTCATCCGTGCTGACGGTGATCGGCTCGAGCGTCGGGGTCTGGAAGACCGGCTCCGGTCGCTCGGCGGCGAAGTCCTTCTTGTCGTCCGAGTAGCGTATTCCGCCCTGGATCCGCCAACGGTCCGAGATGTCGTAGCTCAGCGAGCCAAACAGCGCCCAGGCATCGGTCTCCTGCTCTTGGGTGGCAAAACCGGCCTGGGGGTTGCCCGGCGTCAGGCTGTCGTAGTTGTTGGTGAAAGCGCTCAGATCCTCCTTGAAGAAATAGAGGCCGAAGAGCCAGCTGAGACGGTCGGGTTCGCTGTTGAAGAGGCGAAATTCCTGGGTGAACTGATCGAGATCGGGGATGCCGTCGGCGGTCTCCGACTCCTGCGGGATCGGCCCGATGGGCCCCCCCGGCAGTGTTCCAGGCGGTGCAAAGGGGTTGTCGGACCCAAAACCACCGTCGATGTCGCCACGGCTGAACATGTCCAATGTCTCGAAGCCGGTAACCGAGACCAGCGTCATGTTGCCGAAGTCGTAGTCGAGCTTGAGCACCCCACCCCGGGCCGAGATGTCCTGCTCGTTGAGACCGTCGTGCCAGATCTCATCGAACTCGAAGAGGCTGGCGATCTGGTTCGACCCCGGCCCCATGATGTTCTCGCGGAAGATCCGGGCCGTTCCGTCGACATCCCAGCCGTGGAGGTTGAGCAAGCCGCTGAACTTCTCGTTGGGCTCCCAGAGAAGCTGCAGACGAATGGCCCCGGTGCCATAGCTGCCCTCCGCATCGTTCTCACCGGTGAATTTGTTGTCGATCCAATCGCTCCGCCCCTGATAGAGCAAGGACAGCCGAGCCGAGAAGGTGTCGGACAGAGGCCCACCAATCGCACCCCGGAAATCGATGGTGTTGTAGGTACCGTAGGAGAAGCGGGCGAATCCGTCCCGCTCCTGCGAGGGCTTCTTGGAGTCGAACTTGACCACGCCGGCCGGGGTATTGCGGCCGAAAAGGGTCCCCTGGGGCCCGCGCAGCACCTCGGTGCGGTCCAGATCCCAGAGCGGCATGCCCTTGATCACCGGGTTCTCGAGCACCACCTCGTCGTAGACCATGGAGACCGGTTGCGAGGCGTTGAGATCGAAGTCTGTATTGCCGAGGCCCCGGATATAGAAACGGGGAAAGGCGCGGCCAAACGACGACTCGATCACCAAGCTGGGGACTCGCCCGGACAGCGTCCGGATGTCGACGCCGGCCGTGGTGATGATCTCCATCTGATCGCTGTTGAGAACACTCAGAGAGATCGGAATCTCCATCGGATTCTCTTCCCGCTTCGTGGCGGTGACGGTTATCGTATCGAGGACGGCTTCCTGCCCCTCCTCGACGCCTTCCGCTTCTTCCGCACTCGCTTCTTCATCCTGGGCCCAGACCGGACCACTCATCAAGAGCGCAACTAGCACAAGAACGGTTGTGCCCAGAACACTTCCGAACGACCGATTTGCCATGATTGGCTCCTCCTCCTTGTTGGTTTCAGCGAGTCTAGCACCAGGATTTGCGAAGATGGAAAAGTCAATGTTGGTGCATAGTTAGGGCCTGCCTGTAGGCGGCGGCCCGCGCCAGGACTTCGTCTGCGTCGAGGGTCAGCACTCTTCCGTCGCGCACCACGACCCGACCATCGACGACGACGGTCACCACATCCGAGGCCTTGGTGGCGTAGACCAGCAGCGAATAGGGATTGTCCGCGGGTGGCTGTGGCTGCTGATGATAGCCACCGGTTGCGACCACCACCAGATCGGCGCGCTTGCCGACCTCGAGCGATCCGATCTCGTCGGCCAGGTCGAGCGCGCGCGCCCCTTCGATGGTGGCCATGGCCAGAGCCTCCTGCGCATTCAGAGCCGTGGGATCGCCGCTGGTGACCTTCTGCAACTTGGCCGCGGTGTCGACCTCCTCCAAAAGATTCAGGTCGTTGTTGGCGCCGGCACCGTCCGTGCCGATCGCGACGGCTACCCCGGCCTCGATCATCGCCGTCACCGGAGCTACTCCGGCACCGACCTTCATATTCGACTGTGGACAGTGGACAACGCCGACATCACGCTTCGCCAGCAGCTCGATCTCGCTGGCGCTCGGCCAGACCACGTGCGCCGCCACCAGCCGGTCATCCAGGATGCCGAGCTCATCAAGGTAGTCGATCGAGGTGAGTCCCGTCCGCTCGCGCACACGCTCGATCTCGGCGCGGTCCTCCGCCAGATGGGTCAGCAGCGGCACCTCGAGCTCCACGGCGAGTTGGTGGGCTTCGACCAGGTGCTCGGCTGAAACCGTGTAGGCGGAATGGGGTGCCACGGCCGGAGTGATGCGCGGGTGCCCACGCCACCTTTCGACAAACCGCCGGGTATAGGCGATCGCCTCCTCCCAGGTCTTGTTATCGGGCGCCGGAAAATCGATCAGGGTCTCCCCCACCACGGCGCGCATCCCACACTCTTCGACCACTTCGGCGATGGTGTCGTCGAAGTAGTACATGTCGACAAAGGTGGTGATCCCGCCCCGCAGCATCTCCAGACAGGCCAAGCGGGTACCCCAGCGCACGAACTCCTCGTCGACATGCTCCGCCTCGGCGGGAAAGATGTAGTCCTCCAGCCACTCCATTAGATCGAGATCGTCGACCAGACCACGGAAGAGGACCATCGGGGCGTGGGTGTGGGCGTTGATCAGACCGGGGAGGATGAGACCGCCTTGGGCATCGATCCGTTCCGCACCAGGGTAGGCAGACCCCACTTCGGCCGCCG
>SBFI01000271.1 GCA_006227875.1 Acidobacteriota bacterium | reverse complement strand
TGGTGCGGATGCGCTCTGGCTGCGGCTCGACCGGGCGGCGCGGCTCGGTCTGGATGCTGACACCGATGCGGCCGCGGAGCACATCGGAGTAGGAGGGGCGACGATCTACAGCGTGGCCGATTTGGAAGCGGCCTTTGCAAATGCCGATCTGGTCGGGGTCGCCCTCGACCTCGATGCCGGCGCCAACGCCCTGCCCGCGGCGGCCCTCACCCTGGCGACCCTGACTGGGCGCGGTCTGGAGCCTGTGAGCCTCGGCCTGGCGGTTGGCGCCGACCCTCTCGGCGCCCTGGCCCGGGACGGGGAGCTGCCCGCTTCGCTCTCGTCGCTGGAAGTCGAAATGGCTTCCCTGGCCGCCTATTGTCAGAGCCGGCTGCCGAGGGCCCGCGCGATTGGTGTTTCGACCCTGCCCTACCACGATGCCGGCGCCCACCCAGTGCAAGAGCTGGCCTTCGCTCTGGCCACCGGGGCGCACTATCTCCGCTGTCTGGATGCAGCAGGGGTCGAGCTGCAGGCAGCGGTCGATCAGGTGCTGTTCAAGTTCGCCATCGGTCGGCATCTCTTCACGGAGATCGCCAAGCTGAGGGCGGCGCGGCTGTTGTGGGCCAGGATGGCGAGGGCCGGCGGTCTCGAAGCGCCGTCCCCGGCCCGGATTCACGCCGCGACCTCCGCGCGGACCCTGACTCGCCGCGACCCCTGGAACAATCTGCTGCGAGTGACCACCCAGGTCTTTGCCGCCATTGCCGGTGGCGCGGATGCCATCACCAGCGCCAGCTTCGACGCGGCGCTGGGCAGACCGGGCACCGATGGCCGGCGGCTTGCCCGCAACACCCAGATCATCCTCGCCGAGGAGGCGCACCTCGGTCGCGTCCTCGACCCGGCCGGTGGCTCGTTTTACCTCGAGTGGCTCACCGAAGAGCTGGCGCGCTCGGCCTGGTCGTTGTTTCAGGAGATTGAGAGCCGGGGAGGGATGGCAGAGTGTCTCGGCGCGGGTCTCATCGGTGAACAAGTGGAGAAGAGCTGGCGGCATCGACGCGAACGGCTGGCGGAGGGGATCGACTCGATCACCGGGGTGACCGACTTCGCACCGGCCGAAGAGGAGACTCTCAGCCGGTCCGCCCTGCGATCCCCGGAGCTGGCGTCGGCCGCCGCCCGACGGCTCGCGGAGTATCGTGCCGAGCGTGGCTCGCTCGACATTCTGCTGGCCGAGAGCGGGGTCGAGCGGGTCGAGACCTGTGTCCAAGCGGCGAGCAGGGGCGCCACCCTGGGTGAATTGACGGCGGCCCTGGAGCGGGACGGAAACAGTCTCACGATCGCCCAATTTCCAATTCGGCGGGACAGCGAGCCATTCGAGGACCAAGGTTGATGTCCCGGATTCCAGATTTCAGCGGTATCGGGTTCGACGAGCTCGGCGCCACGGCTCCTGCCGGCCTCGAACAGTGGCAAAAGGCCGCCAGCGACGTGGGTCGACAGCAGATGGCGACACCCGAGGGGATCGGGTTGCAGCCTCTCTACACCGCGGCTGACTTGGTGGGTCTCGACGAGCTCGACTCGATGCCGGGCTTTCCACCCTTTGTGCGTGGGCCCTATACAACCATGTATGTCCGCCGGCCCTGGACCGTGCGGCAGTACGCGGGGTTCTCGACCGCAGAAGAGTCCAACGCCTTCTACCGCCGAAATCTGGCGTCCGGTCAGCGGGGACTCTCGATCGCCTTCGATCTCGCCACCCACCGGGGCTACGACTCGGATCACCCCCGGGTGGTGGGGGATGTAGGGATGGCCGGGGTGGCGATCGACTCCATCCTGGATATGGAGATCCTCTTCGACGGTATTCCGCTCGACAAGATGAGTGTGTCGATGACCATGAACGGCGCCGTGCTGCCGATCATGGCGCTCTACATCGTCGCCGCCGAGGAGCAGGGGGTGGCGGCCGAAAAGCTCGCCGGCACGATCCAGAACGACATCCTCAAAGAGTTCATGGTGCGCAACACCTTTATCTACCCGCCGGCTCCGTCGATGCGCATCGTGGCCGACATCCTCTCCTATACCGCTCGGCAGATGCCGCGGTTCAACAGCATTTCGATCTCGGGCTATCACATGCAGGAGGCGGGGGCGACGGCGGACATGGAGCTGGCCTACACCCTGGCCAACGGGCTCGAGTACGTCCGCACCGGCCTGGCCGCGGGTCTCGATGTCGACGACTTCGCCCCGCGGCTGTCGTTCTTCTGGGCGGTGGGGATGGACTTCTATATGGAGGTCGCCAAGCTGCGGGCGGCACGCCTGCTCTGGGCGCAGCTGATGCGGCGGTTCGAGCCGCACGATCCGAAGTCGCTCATGCTGCGCACCCACTGCCAGACCTCGGGGTGGTCACTGACCGCCCAGGACGTCATGAACAACGTGGTGCGTACCTGTGTCGAGGCGATGGCGGCGACCCAGGGGCACACCCAGTCGCTCCACACCAACTCCTTCGACGAGGCCCTGGCTCTGCCCACCGACTTCTCGGCCCGGATCTCGCGCAACACCCAGCTCCAGCTCCAGCAGGAGACCGATACCTGCTGGTCGGTCGACCCCTGGGGTGGAAGCTACTTTGTCGAGCGGCTCACCCACGAGCTGGCGGAGCGCTGCCGCCGGCATATCGACGAGGTGGAGGAGCTGGGTGGGATGGTCAAGGCGATCGAGGCCGGGCTCCCAAAACTTCGCATCGAGGAGGCCGCGGCCCGTAGCCAGGCGCGGATCGACTCGGGGCACCAGGTGATCGTCGGTGTCAACAAGTATCGCTTCGACGCCGAGGAGGCGGTCGAGGTGCTGGCGGTGGACAACGCTCGTGTGCGGCAGTCCCAGCTCGAGCGTCTGGAGCGACTAAAGGCCGAGCGTGACGCTGACTCGGTGGCGGCGGCGCTGGCGGCCCTGACCACGAGTGCCGAAAGCGGCGAAGGCAATCTGCTGGCACTGGCGGTCGAGGCGGCACGCGCCAGGGCCACGGTCGGCGAGATCTCCGAGGCGCTGACCAAGGTCTTTGGCCGTCACCAGGCGGTGATTCGATCGGTCGGTGGGGTATACAGTAGGGAAGTGGGTGAGATGAGCGACGTGGTGACAAGAGTCCGGCGACGGGTGGAGGACTTCCTGGCCGCCGAGGGGCGCCGGCCGCGCATCCTGGTGGCCAAGATCGGCCAGGATGGACACGACCGGGGGCAAAAGGTCATTGCCACGGCCTTCTCCGACCTGGGATTCGACGTCGACATCGGACCGCTTTTCCAGACCCCCGAGGAGACGGCTCGACAGGCAGTCGAGAACGACGTCCACATCGTCGGTGTCAGCACCCTGGCCGCCGGGCACCAGACCATGGTACCGGCGCTACGCCAGGAGCTCGACCGCCTGGG
>SBFI01000214.1 GCA_006227875.1 Acidobacteriota bacterium | reverse complement strand
CCGATGATCCTGGAGAAGCTCGAGGAGGCCGGTCTGCCCGAGCAGATCAGCTGGCTGCCGCTGGTCGAAAGCGGCTTCAAGGTCAAGGCCTACTCCCGCGCCCGTGCCCTGGGTCTGTGGCAGTTCATCTCCTCGACCGGCTATCGCTATGGGCTCGAACGCTCCTGGTGGATCGACGAGCGGATGGACCCGGAGAAGGCGACCGATGGGGCCATCGGCTATCTCACCGATCTGCACAATCTCTTTGGCGACTGGCTCAACGCCCTGGCCGCCTACAACTGCGGCGAGCGCACGGTTCTCAGACAGCTCAACAACTCGAAGGTGAGCTACTTCGACCAGTTCTGGGACATCTATCAACGGCTGCCGCGGGAGACCCGGCGCTATGTGCCCAGGTTTTTGGCCACGCTGGCGATCCTCGAAGATCCGGCCGCCTACGGATTCGAGCTGCCGGCACTTCCGTCCGCAGTCGCCTACGACAAGGTAGATATCGAGCGACCGGCGGAGCTCAAGGCCCTGGACAAGGCCATGGGCTTCGAGCCGGGCACCTTGGCGGCGCTCAACCCCGAGCTGCGACGCGCCGCCACCCCCGATGAGCCGTACGAGCTGCGGGTACCGGCCGGCAAGGGGCAGGTATTGCTGGCCAGCCTCGAGTCGATGCCCAAGTGGGTGCCACCCAAGGACACCTACACCGTCCATCGGGTGCGGCGGGGTGAGACGCTGTCGGGTATCGCCGAGCGCTACCGCACCAGCGTGCGCAACCTGATGGATCTCAACCGGCTGCGGAGTGCCCACCGCATCTGGCCGGGCCAGCAGATCCGAGTTCCTGACCGCGGACCCGGAGCCTCCTATTCGGTGGCGCGAGTGGCCATACCCGGCGGCGAGATGGAGTATCGGGTGCAGCGTGGCGACAGTCTCTGGCGACTCGCCCAGCGCTACGGCACTACCGTTGAGCGCCTCAAGCGGGACAACGGTCTCAGGGGCAACACTCTGCAACCTGGTCAGAAGCTGACCATCCGCAGCAGCGGCGGGACCACCTCCTCCGGTGACACCTATGTCGTCCGTCGTGGCGACACCTTGGGCAAGATCGCCCAGGCCCGGGGTGTCTCGCTCAGCAAACTGATGCAAGTTAACGGTCTGAGCAGACGCAGCACGATCTACCCCGGACAGCAGCTCGCAATTCCCAACTAGCCTACGGTCGATACTCTTTCGGCCCCTCCCCTTGTCACCAAAGACAGTGGGTCGATTCGCTGGTCCGGAGCCCGGCGGGGCAATCTGGTCCCGTCGACCAATCTTCCGCTAGAATCCACCCCACAATTTTCGAAAGGAGATTCAGATGTCACGGATGACGATGTTCCTCTGTCTGTTGCTGGTCGTTTGCGTGCCGCTGGCGGCCGAGCACCACGAAAAGGAAGCGGCATCGGTCTACGGAGGCACCCTGGCGATGAACTTCGAGTACGTCTCGGGACAGCTCGTCCAACTGGCCGACGCAATGCCGGAGGCGACCTATGGCTGGCGCCCCTCCGATGAGGTGCGCACGACCTCAGAGGTGATCATGCACGTCGTCGGTACCAACATGATGATGCCGGTGATGGTCGGCGCCGCCCCGGCCGAAGGATTCGAGATGCCAGAGAATCCATTTGCCCTGGCCAAGGAGCTGGAGGCCAACGTCACTTCAAAGGCCGACGTCAAAGCCAAGCTCCAGGAATCGATCGCCTACGCCAAGGGCGCCCTTACCGACTTCCCGGAAGAGGAGCTCGATAAGGAGGTCGACATGTTTGGGATGAAGATGCGAAAGCGGGACGCGCTGCTGATCATGCTCAGTCACTCCCACGAGCATCTGGGTCAGCTCATCGCTTACGCGCGCAGCAACGGCGTCAAACCGCCCTGGAGCCAGCCGATGCCGGAGGCGCCACCGGAGCAATAGACCGGCAACAGGCAGCAAGAATCACTGGGGTCCCGGTCGCTCGGTGCGGCGCCTGATCGTCGGCGTTGTCATGGGCGCCGGGCCCTTTTGACTCTCCAGCCAGGCCTGCCAGGGCTCGAGACCCGCTACAAGAGCGGCGATGTCGATCCCCAGGTCTGCCGACTCGAGGGCCCGCAGCCGCCCCAGCCCGCGATCGAGGACACGAGCGGCAGGCTCGCATTTGGCTCTGGCAAACCAGATGTGGAGACCTGCAGCCACCTGCACCAGACCCTGGTAGAAATCGCGGGGCTCTGGATTGGTCGATCGCCAGATCTCCTCCCAGGGTTCGTGGGCCTCGAAGAAGCGGCCGCTATTGAAGTGAGCAATCCCCTCCTCGAAGAGGTCCGCCTTCTGGCGATCGGTCAGATCGGGATGGAGAACCTGGTCGGTCATGTCGCGGACACCCGAGTTATTCTGCGGCCCGCTGGTTCATCGAGGCATCACCTGCTCGACCATAGCCGGTGATGACCGCGAGCAGAACCACTGCCAGCAGAGCCCAGGAGTGAAAATTGACCAGGCCGATGCTCAACGGCGAGAGCCGCGGCAATCCCGCCGCCTCGCCGGCCGCCGTCGTGCTGGCCGCCAGCACCGTCGGTATGCAGTAGGGAACGATAAAGGGATAAGTGCAGACGGTCGTGTCCAGAAGATTCGCCCGCCGGTATGGACCCAGACCAAAGCGCTTTCCGGCCTCACGGGTAAACCGACCAACCGCCAGAATCGCCACCACCGAGTGGGTGGTCAACAGCACCGCCAGCGACACGGTGACAAAGATCCAGAGCTCGGCGCCGCGAACACTGCGCGCCCGACCGCCGGTGGCGTCGATGAGGCGAGCCAGCACGCCGCTGGCCTCGAGACCCACCACCAGCCCCACCAGCAGGATGGTGAAGATCGACACCCCGATCCCCCGCTCCATGCCGTCGATGACCAGGCCGCGGGCAGTGAAGTTGTCGAGATCGAGATACAGAATCTGCGCTGGCTCGAGCAGGCCGAGAGCGAGCCCCAGAAGAACCGCAAAGAGGATGCCGGTCAACAGGCCCTCCAGCAGGTGTCGCTTGTGGATGAGGAGAGCGACGACGACTACCGGTGCCAAGAGCATGGGCAACGCCTGCGGACCGCCGGCCGCCGTGGTCGACGCCACCCCCGGACCCGAAGCGGCCGTTACCGATCCACCACCGAGAATCATGTAGAACAGCAGAGCCACCCCTGCCGCCGGCAGGGCGTACCGCATCCGGCTCCGCACCACCCCACCCATGTCCGCCCCCTGGGTGGTGGCCGAGGCGATAGTGGTGTCGGAGACCGGGGAGATGTTGTCGCCAAAGGTGGCGCCACCGAGGATCGCACCCATGAGGATGATCGGGTCGGCTGCGAGCTCCCCCGCCGCCGGATAGAGCAGCGGCGCACAGAGAATGATCGTCCCCA
>SBFI01000212.1 GCA_006227875.1 Acidobacteriota bacterium | reverse complement strand
GAGGTGCCGGTTCTCTTCTGGACGGGTGCCGCCTGGGGGGGAGCGATCTCACTGGGCAAGGACCGCGCGGAGCTGGTGGCGGATGTGCCGGCGGTAAAAGCGTTGATAGAGCGCACCCTGGACCTGGATCCGGACTACGACCTGGGGGCGGCCCACTCGGTGATGATCGTGCTGGAGGCCCTCCCGGAGGCCATGGGAGGCTCGCCACAGCGGGCCCGCGAGCATTTCGAGCAAGCGGTGACACTTTCTCGGGGCCTGAGCGCCGGGCCCTATGTGACCCTGGCCAAACAGGTCTCGGTGCCGGCCCAGGACTGGCGTGAGTTCCAGCGCCTCCTGGAGCAGGCCCTCGACATCGACCCCGATCACGAGCCCTCGCTGCGGCTGGTGAATATCATTACCCAGGAACGGGCGCGCACGCTGCTGGGAGAGATAGAAGAGCTGTTTCTGGAATATCCCGAGGAGCCCACAGAGGAGAGCGAATGAAGAGGATCGGACTGCTGGTGGTGTTGTTGCTCCTGACTCTGGGCCTGGCGGCGCCGGGGGCGAAAGCCGCGACGGTGATCAAGCTGGCGACCCTGGTCCCCGACGGCTCGGTCTGGGACAAGGCACTCAAGGAGATGGGCTCGGATTGGAAGGAGCGCACCGACGGTCGGGTCACCCTCAGGATCTATCCGGGGGGAGTTGCCGGCGACGAGCCGGACGTGGTGCGCAAGATGAGGATCGGCCAGATTCACGCCGCCTCCTTGACGGTGACCGGGCTGTCCGAGATCGAGCCGGCCTTCAAGGTCTTTACCATTCCGCTGTTCTACGACTCGTACGACGAGCTCCTGTTCGTGCTCGAGGCGATGGAACCCTATCTCGCGGCAAAGCTCCAGGAGCGGGGATTCGTCTTTCTCCACTGGGGGCACGCCGGTTGGGTTCATCTCTTCTCGAAGAATCCGATCCGCCAGGTCGCCGATCTAAAGCAGCAGAAGCTCTTTGTCTGGGCGGGACAGGACGAGATGGTCCAGTGGTGGAAGCGGAGAGACTTCAAGCCGGTGGCGCTGGCGGCCACCGACATCATGACCGGGTTGCAGACCGGGATGATCGAAGTGCTACCCACGACCCCGCTGGCAGCCCTCAACCTGCAGTGGTTTCGACAGACTCCCTACATGAACGAGCTGGGCCTGGCACCGCTGATCGGAGCCACGGTCGTTACCGAGAAGGCGTGGAAGAAGATCTCCGCGGAAGATCAGAAAGTTCTGTTGGCGGTCGCCCAGCAGACCGAGGAGCAGCTCGAGAAGGGAATCCCTCAGCAGGATCGTGAGGCGGTCGAAGCGATGGCCAAGCGGGGGCTCGAGGTCGTTCCGGTGACCGACGACACCGAGTGGCGGGAGTCGGCGGCGGAGTTCGCTGATACCATGCGTGAGGCGATCGTCCCCGCCGAAGCATTCGATCGAGCCCTGGCCGAGCGGGCCCGTTTCCGGGAAAACCGGGCCGACAAGGTCTCACCCTGAAGAAGATCCCACAGCTCGTCGAGAATGGAGTGGCTTCGGCCGCTCTCGTCCTGATGGCGCTGCTGCCTCTGGCCGAGGCGGTCTCCCGCTTCCTCTTCGACCGGGGCATCCCGGGCTCCGGACCCTTTGTCCAGCACCTCACCCTTTGGGTTGCCTTTCTGGGGGCCGCTCTGGCGGCCCGCGAGGGGAAACTTCTGGGGCTGTCCACCGGACAGTTTCTCCCGGAGGGCAAACGGCGTGACGTGGCACGGGTGATCTCGAGCACCGTCGGAGCCATGGCTGCGGCACTGCTCTGTCGAGCGGCGGTGGACTTGATCGTTGTCGAGCGCTCGGCGGGTACCGAGGTGGCGGCGGGACTTCCGATCTGGGTGGCGCAGTTGGTGATGCCCATCGGCTTCGCGCTCATCGCTTGGCGACTGGTGTGGCGGGCTGCGGATCGCTGGCCTGGGCGGGCGGTGGCGGCCGGCGGGTTGGTGATCGGCGCCGTGTTGGGTCAGTTCCCCCAATGGCTCGAGGGCTGGCCGGTCTGGCCGGGTCTGCTGCTCGTGATCGTGGCGACGGCATTGGGTGGGCCGATCTTTGCGGCGCTGGGCGGCGCGGCGGTCTATCTATTCATGATCGAGGGCGTGCCGGTTGCGGCGGTACCGGTCGAGACCTATCGCCTCGCCGTCTCGCCGCTGCTGCCGGCGATCCCGCTCTTTACGCTGGCCGGCTTTCTGCTGGCACAGGGCAATGCATCGCAGCGACTGGTGCGCGTCTTCCGGTCCCTGTACGGGTGGATACCCGGCGGCACGGCGGTGGTCACCACCATCGTCTGCGCTTTCTTTACCGTGCTGACCGGCGGCTCGGGGGTCACGATCCTGGCTCTGGGTGGCTTGCTCTTCGGGGCGCTCCAGGCGGACC
The DNA here is from genome assembly GCA_006227875.1 of Acidobacteriota bacterium. GTDB lineage: Bacteria > Acidobacteriota > Thermoanaerobaculia > Multivoradales > JAHEKO01 > M0029. The sequence goes on along the minus strand of SBFI01000212.1, from coordinate 984 downwards.
GCTATCGGGAGGGATTCTCCCTCGGGCTCCTCACTGCCTCGGGTTCGCTTGGCCTGCTCTTTCCGCCGGCCCTGCCGTTGATCCTCTACGGCATCGTCGCCCAAGTGCCGATCCGGGATCTGTTTATCGGTGGCCTGATACCGGGCATCCTGCTGGTGGCGCTGGTGGCCGCCTGGGGTGTGCGCGAAGGCGTCAAGAGCGGCGCCGGTCGGCAAGCCTTCTCGTTGCCGGAGGCGGCGAGCGCCCTGTGGGCGGCCAAGTGGGAGCTGTTGCTGCCCTTTGTGGTGCTGGTGGCGATCTTTGGCGGCTTTGTCACCCTGGTAGAGGCGGCGGCGCTCACCGTCCTCTACGCCTTTATCGCCCAGGTCTTCGTCCACAAGGATCTGTCGCTCAGGGGTGACCTGTTTCGGGTGCTGACCGAGACCATGGTGCTGATCGGTGGGGTGCTCATCATCCTGGCGGTGGCGATGGGTCTGACCAGTTACATGGTGGATGCGCAGGTTCCAAGCAGGATGCTGGAGTGGGTTCAAAACTACATCCAGTCACCCCTGGTCTTTCTGCTCTGCCTCAACATCCTTTTGCTGATCGTCGGCTGTCTGATGGATATCTTCTCGGCCATCGTCGTGGTGGTGCCGCTGATCGTGCCGCTGGGTGTGGCCTTTGGAGTCGATCCGGTGCACCTGGGGATCATCTTTGTCGCCAATCTGGAGCTCGGCTATCTCACCCCACCGGTAGGTCTCAATCTCTTCCTCGCCGCCTACCGCTTCGACCGCCCGCTGCTGACCATCTGGCGGGCCGCGCTACCGATGCTGGCCATCCTCGGCATTGGCGTTCTGCTCATCACCTACCTGCCGCCGATGACCCTGGGGCTGCTGGAGCTCATCGGGCGGCAGTAACGCTCTCTGGCTGCCGCCTGGGGCCGCGGGTTCTCGACCCGGCTACGCCAGCGAAGACGATGCTTCGCCGGGCCGAAACCCGCTTCCT
>SBFI01000355.1 GCA_006227875.1 Acidobacteriota bacterium | reverse complement strand
AAGAAACTCCTGGTGAGCGAGGTACGCATCAATCGCGACAGCGCCATGGCCGGCAGGACGCTGGCGGAGATCGGTCTGAGCGAGAAGACCGGGGTGACGGTCATCGGGCAGTGGGTGGGGGGCGAGCTGGTGACACCGCCGAGTGCCGAGATGCGGCTCGAGCCCGACGGCATCGTCATCGCCGCCGGCAGCGCCGAGGGTCTGCGGCGTTTCGAAGAGATCTGTGGCGGGACCCGTCTGCGTCGGCGTCAGGGACCGATCATTGTCGCCGGCAGCGGGGAGGTGGGGAGCAAGGTCGTCCAGCTGCTGCGCGATGTGGGCGAGGAGCTGGTGGTCATCGATCGGGTCGAAGGCGAGGGGGTCGATGTGGTGGGAGACGTGCTCGACACCGGAGTGCTGGAAGAGGCCGGTGTCTCGTCGGCGCAAGCGGTAGTCCTGGCATTGGACACTGATAGCGCCACCCTGTTTACCACCGTGATCCTCAAGGAGCTGGCCCCCGACGTGCCGGTCATCGCCCGTGTCAACCGGGCGGTCAACGTCGAGCGCATCCACCGCGCCGGTGCCACCTATGCGTTGTCGATCAGCCAGATCTCGGGCCAGATCCTGGCGCGCCGTCTGCTCGGTGAGGAGTCGATCGCCGTCGACTCGCAGCTCAAGGTGCTCAAAGTGAGCGCCAAGGGTCTGGAGGGAAGTCACCCCTCCGAGCTCGGCATCCGCGAGCGCACCGGCTGTTCGGTGGTGGCGGTGGAGCGGGGCGACGAGCTGTTGACCCAGTTCGGTCCCGAGTTTGTCTTCGAAGCCGATGACGACGTCTACGTCTGCGGCTCGAGCAAGGCGACGCGGATGTATGGGGAGACGTTTCCGAAAGGATGATGCAGTGAGCAGTGAGCAATGCGCATTGCCCACGGCTCATTGCTCACTGCCGGGTGGACGGGCGGGTCTAGAGCTCCTGCCTGAGCCTCGCGATTTCCGATTCTCTCTTCTCTTCCATCCGCCGACGCTCGGCGGTGTACTCTTCGTCGATCTTCTCGAGCTCGGCCGGGTCGGCGGCGCTCGCACGCTGATCTCGATGTAGGATCTCGAGCTCGGCCAGCTTGGCCTCGGTCTTGTTGCGGACTTCGGAGATCCGCTCCAGGGTCGCCGGATCCAGATCCTCCTCGCGGGGTTTCTCGATCCCATCGGCCTCCAGCCGCTCGAGTGCCAGATCGTAAGCCGACTTTATTTTGGCGGCCATATCCTTCTTGTCGCTCATGTCGCCAGATTACCACCGGCAGCTACGGGTTCGGGCTAGAATCCCGGCGCGCAAGCGGCCATCCTGACGCGGCCGAGGGCGTCAGAGTTGCCGGACAGGGCGGCAGAGGCCGGTGAGAAGGCCCTGGAAACCGGCAGCGAGCTAGGCATCGGATTTGCTAAAGAGCGCGAAGGTTGATTTTTCCGTGGTTGACCGACCGGCGCTGACCGCCGGCAGGAGGAGTTCTGGATGATCGAGGCACAGAATCTGACACGACGCTACGGTGACTTCACCGCCGTCGAGCAGATCTCCTTGACCGTCGACGAGGGCGAGATCGTGGGCATGCTGGGTCCGAACGGTGCCGGCAAGACGACCACGATCCGCATGATCACCGGTTTTCTCCCCCCCACCGAGGGGAGGGTGACCGTGGGCGGCAAGGATCTGTTCGCCGATCCGGTGGGTGTCCGCGGCGACATCGGCTATCTGCCCGAAAATGTGGCCCTCTACCCCGAGATGCGAGTATCCGAGTACCTCACCTACCGCGCGATGCTCGAGGGGATGACCCGCGCGCAGGCCAAGAAGAGGCTGCCGGAGACCATCACCAGCTGTTTTCTCGAGGAGGTGGAGGGTCAGATCATCGGTACCCTGTCGAAGGGGTACCGTCAACGCGTGGGTCTGGCGGCCGCCATCCTGCACGAGCCCCAGGCCCTGGTCCTGGACGAGCCGACGGTGGGGCTCGATCCAAAGCAGATCATCGCCATCCGCGAGCTCATTCGTGAGCTGGGCCGAGAGCGCACCCTGCTGCTCTCCACCCACATCCTCCCCGAGGTCGAGCTGCTCTGCGATCGGGTGATCATCATCGACCGTGGCCGGATCGTGGCCGAGGGCACACCCGAGAGTCTCAAGGAGAGTTGGGTCGGTGCCACCATGCTGCGGGTCGAGCTCAAGCAGGGAACCGAAGGGGTGGCCGAGATCCTGGAACGGATCCGGGGTGTCAGCTCGGTGAAGCCGATCGATGGCGGTCGCTCGCGGTTCAGCCTCGAGTGCGAGCATGCGAGTGACCCGCGCGAGGCCGTCTTTCGGGCGGCGGTCGACAACGGCTGGACACTGCTCGAGCTGGCCGAAGAGCGGGCCTCGCTCGAGGACATCTTTGTGCGCTTGACGACGCGGGAGGTGATCGAGCCCACGGCACCGGAGCCTGACGAGTCGGCGGATGAGGAGGTGACGTCGTGAAGGGAATCGCCGCCATCATGGACCGCGAGATTCGCGCCTACTTCTTCTCACCGCTGGCCTACATCGTCGCGGCCTTTCTGTTGCTGGTCAACGGCCTGGTCTTCTGGTTGATCGTCAGCTTTCTCAACAATCCCCAGGCCCGGTTTGGCGCGCCGCTGGAGCTCTTCTTCGGCCAGACCATCTACTTCTGGCTGGTGCTGATGTTTGTGGCTCCCGTTCTCACCATGCGTCTGCTCAGCGAGGAGCGGCGGAGCGGCACCATCGAGGTGCTGATGACGGCGCCCGTCAATGAAGCGCAGGTCGTGATCGGCAAGTATCTGGCGGCGCTCGTTTTCTACTGCTTTCTGTGGCTTCCCACCCTGACCTATGTCGGCATCGTCGCCTACTACAGCGAGGTGGACTGGGGTCCGGTAGCCGCCGGATACCTGGGTGTCTTTGGCGTCGGCGCGCTCTTCCTCTCCGTGGGTCTACTGGCGTCGGCACTGACACGTAGTCAGCTGGTGGCCGCGATTCTCACCTTTGCGCTGCTGATTCCGATATTTACCTTCGGGCTGCTGGAAAACCTTTTCAACGATCCGACCTTGAAGCAGGCCTTCTCCTATCTCAATCTCTGGCAGCACATGGAGGAGTTCAGCAAGGGCATCGTCGACACCCGACACCTGGTTTACTACCTGTCGGCGACGCTGCTTTTTATTTTTCTCTCGGCAAAGGCCCTCGAGGCCAAGAAGTGGAGGTAGCGAGATGGCCGAGTTGAAGAATTCGACCAAACGACAGCTGGTCAACACCTCGACCCTGGGTGTGGGTATCGCCCTGGTGCTGGTGATCTTCGTGATCGCCAACTACTTCGGATGGAAGTACCACAAGCGACTCGACTGGACGAGCGACAAGCTGTACACGCTGTCGGAGAAATCGACGCAGGTTCT
>SBFI01000057.1 GCA_006227875.1 Acidobacteriota bacterium | reverse complement strand
CGGATGTCGTTGGCGATCTTGGTCAGCGACACCGCCACCGTCTTGAGCGCCCCCGACATCTCCACCGCGGCGTCCTTGGCCGCCAACGCTTCGAAACGGTTGGGCGCCGGCACAAAGGGATGACCGGTGCGCTCGGCGAGCAGGGCGATCACCCGCTCGGCAAACTCGGGGTGTGCGTTGAGTCCGGTGCCGACGGCCGTGCCGCCGAGGGCCAGCTCCGCCAATCGCGGTTTGGCCGCAGCCACCCGCGCCTCACTATTCCTTATCTGCTGCGCATAGGCTGAGAACTCCTGTCCCAGCCGGATGGGCACCGCATCCTGGAGATGGGTACGCCCGATCTTGATCACGTCGTCGAACTCTCGAGCCTTGGCCTCGAGGCTTCCGGCCAGATGGGCAAGCGCCGGCTCCAGTTCCTCCGCGACTGCCCCATAGGCCGAGACATGAATCGCTGTCGGGATGACGTCGTTCGAGGATTGCCCCGAGTTGACATGGTCGTTGGGGTGGACAGGGGTCTTCGAGCCCTTCTTTCCCCCCAACAGCTCGATGGCCCGGTTGGCGATGACCTCGTTGGCGTTCATATTGGTCGAGGTCCCCGACCCGGTTTGGAAGATGTCGAGCGGGAAGTGGTCGTCGTAGCCGCCGGCCGCCACCTCCCGCGCCGCCTGCCGGATGGCATCGGCTCGCTCCTGGTCGAGCAGACCGAGCTCGACGTTGACCCCCGCCGCCTCCCCCTTGATCATTCCCAGGGCGGCGATGAACCGCCGTGGAAAGCGCAGACCGCTGACCTGGAAACTGAGACGGGCACGTTCGGTCTGTGCCCCCCAGTAGACCGACTCCGACACCTCGACGTCTCCGAGGCTGTCTTTCTCGATGCGGGTGATGAGCATCGCGGGAATCCTCCTCCGGTTCAGATCCGCGGATTAGCTATGGATTGTGTCAGAAATGAGAAGGCTTGGGGGTGCGGGCGGCTTCAGCTATCTCCTGCAGCGACGCCACCTCCAGACCCTGATCGCGGAGCGCGGCGATCCCCTCGGCCGCGGCCAGGGCTCCCGACAGGGTAGTGATGCAAGGGATGTCGTGTTTGAGGGCGGTGCGGCGGATGAGCGCGTCGTCCTCGTGCGACTCGCGTCCGAGCGGTGTATTGACCAACAGGTCGACCTCGCGATTGATCAGGTGGTCGACGATATGGGGGCGCTCCTCGTGCACCTTGTGAACACGGCGCACGGCGAGGCCGCTGGCGGCGAGGAACTCGGACGTGCCGGCGGTGGCCAGCAGCTCGAAACCCAGGTCGGCCAGACGACGGGCCACCGGCAGCAGCGCCTCCTTGTCCTGGTCGTGGACCGACAGAAAGGCGGCTCCTTCGAGCGGCAGTTGGTGGCCGGCGGCGATCCAGGCCTTGGCAAAGGCACTGCCAAAGTGAGAGCTCGAGCCCATCACCTCGCCGGTCGACTTCATCTCCGGCCCCAGCACCGGGTCGACACCAGGGAAGCGACGGAAGGGGAAGACCGGTCCCTTGACAAAAATGCCGGGCACCTCGGGTTCACGGGTGAATCCCAACTCCTCCAGCGTCGCTCCCGCCATGATCCGGGCCGCGTAGTTGACCAGAGGTAGCCCGACGGCCTTGGCGATAAAAGGCACGGTGCGCGAAGCCCGGGGGTTGACCTCGATGACGTAGATCTCACCCTGATAGATGGCGAACTGAACGTTCATCAGACCCACCACCGCCAGGCGCATCGCCAGCCGGTGGGCGATCTCCCTCATCTGGTCGATCTCCGCCGGCCCCACCGCCTGGGGTGGCAGCACCGCGGCCGAATCGCCCGAGTGGATGCCGGCCTCCTCGATGTGTTGGAGAATCCCCGCCACCACCGACCGGCGACCGTCGGCCAGCAGGTCGAGATCGACCTCGATGGCGTCATCCAGAAAGCGATCGAGCAGGATGGGCTGGCCGGCGGCGACTTCGGCTGCATCGCGTAGATAACCGAGCAGGGTCGCCTCGTCGTAGCAGATGGCCATCGCCCTTCCGCCCAGGACATAACTCGGTCGCACCAGGACCGGAAAGCCGATCCGCCGCGCCACCTCGACGCCCTCCTCCACCGTCAGCGCCGTGCCGTTCTCGGGTTGGCGGATGCCCTCCTCCGCCAGCAGGGCACCAAAGCGGCCACGATCTTCGGCCAGGTCGATGGCGTCGGGTGGCGTGCCCAGGATGTGGACACCGGCCGCCGCCAGGCCGTTGGCGAGCTTCAGCGGCGTCTGCCCGCCGAGTTGGACGATCACTCCACCCGGGCGCTCACGCTCGACGATGGCCAGCACGTGCTCGAGGGTCAGCGGCTCGAAGTAGAGCCGGTCGGAGGTGTCGTAGTCGGTCGACACCGTCTCCGGGTTGCAGTTGACCATGATGGTCTCGTAACCGGCATCGGCCAGCGCATAGGCGGCATGCACACAGCAGTAATCGAACTCGATCCCCTGCCCGATGCGATTGGGTCCCGAGCCCAGGATCAGCACCTTTGGTCGATCGCCGACATCGCTTTCGTCCTCGGCGCCATAGGTCGAATAGAGATACGGAGTGAGGGCGGGAAACTCGGCCGCACAGGTGTCGACCCGTTTGTAGACCTTTGCCACCTCGCGCCGGCCGAGCTCGCGTTGGACGGCGGCGGCATCACAGCTAAGCAGCGCCGCCATCCGCTGGTCACCCAGACCGGTCTCTTTGGCACGGCGCAGGAGCTCGGTGGGCACCGAGGAGAGATCCCAGCAGGCGAGCTCGGTCTCGAGATCGACGACGGTGTGGATCTCGCGCAGGAACCAGGGATCGATGTGGGTGGCTCGCGCCACCTCCTCCACCGTCCAGCCCTGGCGCAGCGCCGCAAAGACGGCAAACAGCCGCTCCCAGTTCGGGGTCGCCAACCGGCGGCGCAGCCGCACCGGATCAGACATCCGCCGCTCGCGCGACGCCAGGCTGCCATCGAGCTCGAGCGACGCCAGCCCCTTCATCAGCGCCTCACGAAAGGTGGTACCGATAGCCATGATCTCGCCCACCGACTTCATCGAAGTGCCGAGCTCGGGGGCGGTCTGGGGAAACTTCTCGAACGCCCAGCGCGGGATTTTGACCACCGTGTAGTCGAGCGAAGGCTCGAAGGCGGCGTAGGTCTCGCCGGTGATGTCGTTGGGAATCTCGTCGAGCGTAAATCCAACGGCTAGCAGCGCCGCGATCTTGGCGATGGGAAAGCCGGTCGCCTTGGAGGCCAGGGCCGAGCTGCGCGAGACCCGCGGGTTCATCTCGATCACTACCCGCCTACCCGTCGCCGGGTCGACCGCAAACTGGATGTTGGACCCCCCGGTGGCCACCCCCACCCGGCGGATGACCCGGAAGGCGTCGTCGCGCATCGCCTGGTA
>SBFI01000290.1 GCA_006227875.1 Acidobacteriota bacterium | reverse complement strand
GAGGACCGTGATCTCGGTTTTGGATCGGTGGTGGCGCGCGACAGCCAGCGCCGACTACTCAACCGGGACGGGAGCTTCAATGTTCTTCGCCGGGGGCGGGGGATCCGATCGGCGTTGAGCCTTTACTATTCGCTGCTGACCATGTCCTGGCCACGCTTTGTCTTGCTGGCGATGGTGGCGTATCTGTCTGCCAACGCGATCTTCGCGGTGGGATACTGGCTCCTTGGTCCGAACGCCCTGGAAGGCGGTCTGGCAGCGACCGGTGGCGATCGGCTGGGACGGGCCTTCTTCTTCAGCGTCCATACGCTGTCGACGATCGGGTATGGGCACATCGTGCCGGCGAGCCTCGGAGCCAACATACTGGCCACGCTGGAGGCGATGGTGGGGCTCTTTGGCCTGGCGCTAGGGACCGGTCTCATCTTCGCGCGCTTCTCCCGCCCCATGGCCGAGATCGTCTTCAGCGAGCAGGCCATCATCGCTCCCTACCGCGGGATCACCGCCTTCGAGTTCCGCGTTGTCAACCGTCGTCGCAACGAGATCATGGAGCTCGAAGCCAAGTTACACCTCGCCTGGCTGGAGGAGGAGGACGGACTGCTAAAGCGCCAGTTCCACGAGCTTCCACTGGAGCGTCACAAGGTGGCCTTCTTCCCGCTCAGTTGGACCATCGTCCACCCCATCGACAAGGAGAGCCCGCTTTTTGGAGTGACCAGGGAGCAACTGGTGGCCAGCAACGCCGAGTTTCTGGTGCTGCTGACCGGGATCGACGAGACCTTCTCGCAGATGGTGCATGCCCGTTCTTCCTACCGGGGTGAGGAGGTCGTCTGGCGCGCCCAGTTCGCCAACGTCTTCGAGCGACTCACCGCCGGTGCTCCGCTGGCGATCGACGTCGGCAGGATCCACGATATCGAGGCGGTCTGACCGCAGGACCCTAGATCCGCGCCACCACCACCATCCGCACCGAGCCGTCGAGGACCTCGATCTCCTCGAGATCGAAACGGCCGAGATCGATCTCGAGCCCGTCCTGATATCGGTCGCCTTCGGATAGCAGCAGGCTGACGGTGGTGGCAAAGGGCAGAGTCAGCTTTCCGACCTCGAGTCGGGAGGTCGAGTCGAAGAGGAGATTGCCGTAGCGAACCGAGGGCCGACCCCGAAAGGCCACATACAGATCACGGGTGGCGAGCGTCGGGAAGATCCGGATCAGCTGCCGTACCCTGCTCCATCTGGCGTCATCGAGAGTCTCGGCGGGTACCTCCGAGAGGCTGAGGATGGCGCCGATCTCGATCTCGTCCTCTTGGAGAAAGACGTGGACGACCTTGGCGTAGCGGAGGAATCTGCGTCCCTCTTCCGATGCCGCCAGCCGCCCGACGAGCAGCAGCTCGAGCTCGGGCTGCAACAGCTCGATCTCCCGACCCTCCCGGAGACCCTGGATCAGAGCGCTGCCCCGCCGTTTGAGGGTGTCGAAGAGGTTCTCCGATTCTTCGCTGTCCTCGTCCGAGATGTCCCCCAGGATCTCGCGGGTGATCTGGATTGCCGCTCCCTCTCTGCCAAGACCCTGGGGAGAAACACCGACAGCGTCGCTGCCGGTGCGGTACCAATCGGGCAGCGCCGTGGCCCTCGACCAGCCAAACAGAGCGAGCCCGGTTGCCAGCAGAGCAGTGACGACCAGGATGGCTATCGACTTCTTGACCATCTAGCCTCTCCGTGTAAGCGACCTCCGGTTCTATCTCTCCTCGAAAAGGGCGGCGGCCATCGAGGAGGGTATCAGCTTGCGCGATGGGCGACCTCGCGGATGGCCTGTGCAAGCACCTCGGGAACCTCTTCCGGTAGGAAATGTCCGGCTTCGGTAGTCCGCACGATGGCGTCGGGGAGCTGCTTCTGGTGCCGGGAGAGCGCTCGGCCGAGGATCGGATCGCGGGTCCCCCAGACCAGTGCCGTTGGTCCGCGAAAGCCGAGCAGCCACTCCTGACCCCGCTCGAGGGCGGGAACACTCGGGTGTTTGGGTCCGTCGGGAACCATTCGCACCAGTGCCAACGGCGCCACCCGGTCCGAGATCCGCCGCAAGGGCCACTGATAGGCCAGCGCCACGTCCCCGCTTATCGAGTCGGGATCGCCCTGGGCGCGGTGCAGGCTCTTGACTGGGAACCCAAAGAGACGAAAGGCGATATCGCTCACGATCGGCAGACGTGAAAAGCGGTGAAAGGCCGTTCCCCTCAAATGGCGCGGCAACACGACGGCGGTGTTGGCCAGCACCAGCCCGGCGATGCGCTCCGGGAGCCGGGCAGCCGTCGCGGTGAGGATGGGTCCACCCCAGTCCTGACCCACGAGAATCACCCCACGAAGATCGAGGCTCTCGGCCAGTTCGGCGATCGCCTCCGCGTGCCGATCGACGGTGTGGTCGGCGACACGGGGCAAACGGTCGGAGAGACCGAGGCCGAGGAGATCGGGGGCGACACAGCGGAGCTCGTCGAGGTCGGAGATGACCCGTCGCCAGAGAAAGCCCCAGGTGGGGTTGCCGTGGAGCAGGAGCACGGGCCGTCTACCTGCCGGACCCGCCTCGGCAAAGTGAAGCCGACGACCGGCGTTGCGGTCTCTCGCCAGGGTCAGGGTCGCTCGCTCGAAGGGATAGAGGGGAGCCAGAAACTCCGGCAGCGCCGGTGCGTCGCCAAAGCGATCTGGATCGACCGACACTTCAGAACCGGGAAGGTCGCCCCGGGCCGTCGTAGGGCGCGCGGGTGTCGGCGCCGGCCGGCCGGTCATCTTCGACCTCGATCGACTTGTCTTCGATCAGGCGTTTGAGAGGCGGGTGATCGGCATCGTGGTGATCGATCTTGCCGCTCTTGTGCGGCCCCAGATGCAACACCTTTCCCCGAGGCAGCGGAACCCTGATCGGCTCATTGGTCTTGTTGGTTACGATCTTCACCTCAAGCCCTCCAAGCAGTGTTGGCCTCGAGGTGATTCTACTGAAATGTCTTCACTACCGTCAGCTGGCTCCCGCTTCCCTGGCTGGCCCACCATTCGGAAGGGCTGACGCCGCAGCTTTCTTTCCACAACCGCCGGAGCTGGCGGGGATCCTGGAAGCCGCAGTGAGAGGCGATTCCCTCGAGAGTGAGGTCGGGATTGTGGAGCAGGTTGCCGGCAACTTCCAGCTTCAGCTTGTTGGCAAAGGCCTTGAGTGTCACTCCGGTGGCCTGACGAAAGGTCCGCGTCAGGTTGCGCGGGCTCATGCCGGCGACCTTGGCCAGCTCCTCGAGGGTCGGCCGTTTCTCGGGGTGGGCAACGAGCCAGTCCTGGACACGATGAACACCCGGATGGACATGGGTGCGGTAGTCCAGATAGATGCTCTGTTGGTCGCTGCCACCGTTGCGCCGGAGATAGACAACCAGCTCACGGGCGAC
>SBFI01000223.1 GCA_006227875.1 Acidobacteriota bacterium | reverse complement strand
GTGATCTCGACGCTTCTGCCCACGACCTACTTTCGATGCGCCTTGATCCAGGTCATGCCGTGGGGATCACGACCCAACAACAGGTCGCAGGCCTGAACCGTCAGCCGCGATTCCGCCGACAGTGGGTTGGCGATGGCCGAGGTCAGACCTGCCCCCATCGCCAGGGCGAGAAAGGAGGCGGTCAGCACTGGGCGCCCGGGCAGGCCGAACGAGACGTTGGAGGCGCCCATGGTGAGATTGTTTCCCAGCTCCCGGCGCACCCGGCGGATAGTCTCCAGGGTGACCAATGCCGCCTGCTGGTCGGCACCGACGGTCATCACCACGGGATCGATAATCACGTCTTCGGGTGGGATCCCGTGGTCAGCGGCGCGGTCGACGATCTTCTTGGCGATCTCGAAGCGGACGGTCGGGTCCATCGAGGGTCCCTCTTCATCGATGGCAAGCCCGATGACCGCCGCGCCGCGTTCCTTGACCAACGGCAGCAACTGCTCGAGTCGTTCCTCCTCACCGGTCACCGAGTTGACCAGCGGCTTGCCCTGACAGACGGGCAGCGCCGCCTCCAGCGCCTCGGCCACCGACGAGTCGAGTGAGATCGGGACATCCACGATCTCTTGCACCATCTCGACCATCTCGACCAGCAGCTTCGCCTCGTCGGCCCCTGGCACACCGGAATTGACGTCCAGCATGGCGGCTCCGGCATCGACCTGGGCCGTGGCGTCGGCTCGCACCCTGTCGAAGTTGCCCTCCTGGAGCTCGGCGGCCAGTGCCTTGCGGCCGGTCGGATTGATGCGTTCGCCGATGATGACAAACGGCCGGTCGGGACCGATGACAATACTTTTGGTCGGTGACTCGAGGACTGTCTCCACGACTCCCTCCTGGCTCCCGCTACGCCGCCGCTTCGGTCAGCGCTAGGGCGACCTTGACCGCCTCGGGGGCGTTGGGCGCGTAGCCGTCAGCGCCGATCTTGTCCGCCCACTCCTGGGTGACCGGGGCACCGCCCACAATCACCTTGACACCGTCACGCAGCCCGGCCTCTTCCAGCGCCTTGATCACCGCCTCCTGCTCGGGCATGGTGGTGGTCAGTAGCGCGCTCAAACCGATGATCTTGGGTTCGAGCTCGCGCACCGCCTCGACGATCTCCTCGGTCGGTACGTTCTTGCCCAGATCGTGCACCTCCAGACCCACGGTCTTCATCATCGCCCCGACGATGTTCTTGCCGAGGTCGTGGAGATCCCCCTTGACCGTGGCCCCGACATAGCGGTGGCTGACTTTCTTTTCGGTCTGCGCCATCAGGGCCGGCTCGACGATGGCGCTGCACTTCTCGAAGATCGCCGCCGCCGCCACCACCTCGGGCAAAAATGCCTCGCCACAGTTCCAACGCCGGCCCAGCTCCAGCAGCGCCGCCGTCATCCCCTCTTCGAGAATCTCCTGCGGCGGCACCTCCGCCTTCAGCAGCAGCTCGGTCACCTCGACCGCGCTCGCTTCGTCGATCGCCAAGATGGCTTCCTGCAGACTCTTCAGCCGCTCATCCATTTCAGCCTCCTTCATCGCCACGCTCGTAGGCGTGGATGACTCGCATGATCTCTTCCTCGAGCCCCTCCTCGAGCGGGATCGGCTCGTGCGTGCTCAGAATACTCTCGACTCTTACCGCGGCCGCCTGCTGCGGGCCGGGTCGACCGGCGGTCTCCCACTCTTCCCAACCCAGGCGGTCGAACATCTGCGGCATCCAATGATCGCGCATTTTCGCCAGCGTGTGTGGCTGACTCAGATAGTGGCCACCCGGACCCACCGCCGCGATGACCGAGGTCATCTCGTCGTCGAGTGCCATCGACAGCGGGTCGACCAGATGACGGATCATGCCGAATATCTCACAGTCGAGCACCATCTCCGACAGCGAGAAGACCCTGGCGCCGTACAACAGCCCGGCGCCACAGAGCAGATCGGCACCGGCGAGACAACTCACCAGCCCCGAGAGCCCGTTCTCCAGACCCGCCTGCCAGTCGGGACTCTTGGCACCGGTCGCAAAGGTACCGATGCTGGCGGGAATGCCATAGGAGCGGGCCAGCTGTGCGGAGGCCATCTGCAGAAACAGGTCCTCCGGCCCACCACAGGCCGCGGCCCCGGTGCGCAAGTCCATGACCGTAGCGCAGGAACCGTAAAAGGTCGTCGCCCCGGGCGCCAAAGCCTCGAGCGCGAGGATACCGGCCAGCACCTCGGCATTCGACTGCACCAGGTTTCCCGCCGCCGTAGCGGGGCCGGTCGCACACGAGATGGGCATGACGACAAAGCCACAGGGCACACCCGCTTCGGCATAGACCAGCGCCGCCTCCAGCGAGCCCTCCTCGTACATCAGCGGGCTGAGGCTGCACTGGAAGGCGGAGACGATCGGGCGGCGGCGAAGCTCCTCGCTTCCTCCGGCGACGGCGCGGGCAATCTCGACCACCCCCCGGGCCGCATCGGGGGTCACGGCGGTCATCATCTGGACATGCTTGCTGCTGTTGGTCAGCTGCGCGTGGAGCTCGTGGAGGGACTGGACCCGTCGCGGGACATCACGCGCCGCGACCCCCTGCCAGAGCAGTCCGATCTCGGGTAGGGCATCGGCCAAACGGCTGACCGCGGCCAGGTCCTGCTTGGTCGAAGCGCGACGCTCGCCGGTCTCCAGGTCGATGATCTCGGCCGCCGAGCCGTCTACCGAGAGATACCCCCGGCTGCCGTCGATGTGAAGGTCCTGTTCGGGATCGCGCGCCGCCAGCTCGAAGGTGGCCGGGACACGTCCCAGCAACTCCTCCACCAGGGCGGCCGAGAACCGGACCCGCTTGGCGTCCCGGTCGACGTCCGCACCGGCGTCGGCCAGCCGCTCCAGGGTCTCCGTGGCGCCGATGCCGACACCGACCTTCTCCAGCACTTCGAGGGTCTGCTTGTGGACACTCGCCAAGGCCTCGTCGGAGAGCACATCGAGACTAAGTGTGCGCGGTAACGACTTTATCTTCGGGCTCTCCGACATGACCATCCCTCCACAGAGGACCCACCAGCTACGCCCGGACGACGCGGCTGACGTCAAGTATCTACGAGCAAAGTGCAATAATCAAGACTCTATTTCTTGCAAACTGCTCCCTGAGTAGGCTAGATTTCGCAAAGATGTTCGAAATCGACACCATTGATCGCCGACTGCTCGACCTCCTCCAACGGGACGGACGCATGCCTTTCAGCAAGCTGGCCGAGGAGGCCGGGATCTCGCGCGCGGCCGCCACCGAACGGGTACGCACGCTGATCCACAACGGGGTCCTGGCCATCGTCGCCGCCACCGATCTGATGTGCCTGGGGTATCTGGTGCGAACCGTCATGTGCCGGGTCGAGCAGGGACCACGTCGCACCGCCGCCCGCCGGCTCGCCGC
>SBFI01000325.1 GCA_006227875.1 Acidobacteriota bacterium | reverse complement strand
ACCGGCCACTTCTTGGGTCCAAAGGTGGTCTGGATGGCGAGCGCACCCTGGTTGTCACCCAGCGGCCAGTCGTCCTTGTCCAGGAACTTCCCTCCCAGCACCACATTGATATTGGTCTCGGCTTGCATCGGCGGCGCGACAACCACAGCCGCCAGGGCCAGATTGAAGAGGATTATGGCGCTCATCCAACCGCGCCGTTGGTAGTACTCACGGGTCATGGGTCACTCCTCCAGGTGCTCGGCCTTCCAGGTCATCGCCATGTGGATACGGCTGCGGCCGCTGGGATGATCGTAAAAGACCCACTCCTCCACCGGGCCGGGATCGAGCTTGCGGTACTCGCCCAGCTTGAGTGCCACCTCGGCGAAGCCATCGGGCTCACCGGAGGCATGGAGGGCAAACAGATCGGCCTCGGCCTCGTTGACCCGGATGATGGTGTTCATGACCGGCGTCATGACGAAGAAGTAGACAGCCAGCAGGGCGACCAGAAGCGGCATCCCAGCCACATCGCCGATCCCAGCCACACCCCAATTCTCGCCCCACCGACCTCGCAGCCAATCGAACGACCAGCGGACAAACGCAAAGGCGACGACGAGGACGATGCCGAAAACGATGATCATCTCGTAGACATGGTTGAGCACGTAATGCCCGATCTCGTGGGCCATCACCGCCTGGATCTCGGCCAGCGAGCAGCGGTTGAGCAGGTTGTCGTTGAGCCGGATGGCCATGGTGCCCAGAAAGCCGCTGACGTTGGCGCTGACCCGGGTGGTCTGCCGCGAGGCATCGAACTGATAGACGTTGTCCACCGCGATGCCGTTGGACCGGGCCTGAGACAGGATCGGATCTTTGACGGCAGGGTCTTCCAATGCGGTGTAGGTGTTGAACAACGGGTCGATGTAGACCGGGCCGATCAACAGGACAAAGACGAGAAAGACCACTGCCACCACGGCTCCCCAGAGCCACCAGGTGCGAGGGAGTTTACGAAAGACGCCGTAAAGGGCCATAAAGAAGATGGCAAAGAGAACGGCGCTTACCCCCAGCTCGACCGCCCAGTCGCGCAGCCACCCGGAGAAGGTCTGGGTCGCCAGATCGTATTTATGCTCGCGGAAGAATCCCTGATAGACGGTGAACGGGAAGAAGAGTACCGTCGCGAGCAGCACGTAACCGATCGCGTAGAGCGCGGTCTGCAGCGGCCGCCAGCGGACGATCCGCTCTGCCAGATCCCGCATCCTGGCGGAGAGGCCGGTCCCCAGCAGCAACCAGGCGACGCCGACGGCATAGAGAAAGCCCCACAGCTGCAGCCAGTAACCCCCTTCGAAATAGGCATCGGAGCGGGCCTTCTCCTCCGGTGTCTGCCGCGACAGATAGGCCTCGACCTCCGCGTCGACATCGAACGGCTCCGACAGAACCGTCCTTTCCTCGGCGACGGCCATCTCCGTCATCGGCTCGGTCGGCTCCGCGATCGGCTCCTCCTGGGCGACCAACCCAGAACCGGCGGCGAGACAGACTACGACCAGCATCCAACAACAGCTCAGCTTCGATCTCATTGGACTTCCCCCTTTTGCCTGCCGAGGAAATTGCAGGCCTCAACGAAGTGTAGCAAGGCTCGGTGGAATGCCACCGATGCTCCTCTCCTACTCCTCTATGACGGGGAGCCGGACAGGAAGTTTCAGCCCGCCCGGCGGCCGGCTAGCTATCGGGGACGACACCGAGCTCGGCGAGGCGTCCCGCAGCTACATGCTGTGGGTTGATCGCCGCGGCCTCGATGAAGTGTTCGATGGCTTCCTCGGTGCGGCCCAGTCCTTCGAGCACTACCCCCAGATTGTAGAAACTGTCGGCCGACTCCGGATCGAGCTCGATCGCTCTTTCGAAGTGGCGAGCGGCCTCTTCGAGGTCGCCTTGGCGCAGCAACACTGTTCCCCAGTTGTGCTCGATCTCGGGATCGCTGGGGTCGAGGGCGGCGGCACGCTCGAAAAGGGGTAAGGCGGCATCAAAATCGCCGCCGAAGGCAAGCTGGTTGGCCCATTGCTTGTGGACAGCAGACAGCCGCTCGGTGGCGGCAGCGCCGGCGCTCTCCTCGAGGAGGGTCAGAGCTCGAATTGCCGCCTCGTAATCGCCCCGCCCAAGGCTGCGGCCGGCTCGCTCGCGTAAGGATTCCGGGTCGACCGCCATATTCTGCACCTCGAAGAAGATCTGGTCGGGCAAACGGGCTTCGGCGTTCAGCGTCTCCGCTCGGCGAGCGGCGTCGGCCGCCTGCTCCGTCCGATCCACGAGTGCGTAGGCTCGAGCCAGGGCCACCTGTGTAATGCGGTCCTCGGGTGCCAGCTGCTCCGATTGCTCGAGGTGCTCGACGGCGGTTGCCCCATCCCCCAGCAGAAGGGCCGCCTGGCCGAGCCCGCGATGCGCCAGCACCAGCTCGGGATCGTGCTCGAGCGCCGTCGCATACGCGTCGCGGGCCTCGGTCGACCGACCGAGCCGCATCAGTGCGTCGCCGTAACGGACGTGGACCGGTGCGTAGCTCGGAGCAAGGCGCATCGCCTCGCGGAAGAGCCCTTTGACCCGCTCGCCGTCGGCACCTCGAATCTCTTCGACAGCGGCCAGCAAATAGATCCAGCGGAAGTCGTCGGGGGCGATCGAATGGGCAATGTCGTAGCACGTAGCGGCCGCGTCGTTGAGCCAGTGAGCGTGGTAGATCTGGCCAAGCTGCCCGATCGCCGCGGCCGAGCCGGGTCGGGCGACCGCCACCTGCCGTGCTTGGCCGATAGCTCGCGCGACTGGGGGCGTCATGCTCGAGGTGTCGGGGTTGGGTAGAGGTGAGACTGTGGTCGACAGCAGGGCCGCTTCGCTTGCCGGTGTCTCGCCGTCGCGCGAGAGAAGCCAAGCAGTGAGCCCGGCCAGCGCCACGGCGGCAATGAGCACCGCCCACCGCATGGAACTTGGTCCCGTGCTCGGCTCCGGGGGTGGCGCCACGGGAGGTCGGTCCCGTTTGCGGCGACTGGCTCTACCCATCGGCCATCCAAGACCTGCCTCGCAGCAGCGTGATCGCCCGATCGGTCGCAAGTCCAGAGAAGACTTCCTCGCTGCCGTCGGGCCAACGAACCTCGACGCTTTCGATGCTCTGCTGGTCGCCGTTGCCGAAATGAACCCACGGTGAGTGGCTCGTGAGGTAACCGGAAGCGGTCGCGACATTGCGCGTCGTGCGTCGGGAACCCGCCACCAGGGTTACCCGCGCTCCAAGAGCATGGCGATCCAGCACTGGATCGATCAGCCGCACCGCCAGCCACCGTCCCCGGCGCGGAGCGTCGTTGCGGTATAGCTGGGCTTGGTCCATGAGGTTCGCAACCAGCAGATCGACATCACCATCGCCGTCGACGTCACCACTGGCGACACCACGGCTGATCTC
>SBFI01000469.1 GCA_006227875.1 Acidobacteriota bacterium | reverse complement strand
TTGCCAAAGGAGAACTCGGCGATCATCAGCGGCACCGACCAGATCAAGAGGAAGATCACCCAGGCGATGAGAAAGCTACCGCCGCCGTTGGTAGCCACGATGCGGGGGAAGCGCCAGATGTTCCCGGTACCGACCGCCATTCCCAAGGTGGCCAGCACCAGCCCCCAGCGTGACCGGAATTGCTCGCCTGCGCTCATGGACGACCCTCCAAGGGTGTCAGCCCCCCGCCCCACTCGTTACCTTGGTGGGGGTCTTGTGCAGAAACCGCTCCATGAAGTGGGTCGAGATGTTGCCGGCTCGGAATCTCGAATCTCGCATGATCTTCTGGTGCAGCGGAATCGAGGTGTCGACACCATCGACAACAAAGAAGTCGAGAGCGCGCTCCATGCGAGCAACGGCCTCCTCGCGGTCGCGACCGTAGGAGATGAGCTTGGCAATCAGCGAGTCGTAGTGGGGAGGGATGAAGTAGTCCTCGTAGACGTGGGTGTCGACCCGGATACCGGGGCCACCCGGAGGGTGAAAGGTCTCGATCCGACCGGGAGACGGGTTGAAGGTCTCCGCATTTTCGGCATTGATTCGACACTCGATCGCGTGCCCGCGAGCGACAAGGGCATCGGGGAGGATCAGCCGCTCACCGGCGGCCACCTGGATCTGGAGCTTGACGAGGTCGGTGCCCGTCACCACCTCGGTTACCGGGTGCTCGACCTGAATGCGGGTGTTCATCTCCATGAAGTAGAAACTGCCATCGCGGTCGAGCAGGAATTCCACCGTGCCGGCGTTGGTGTAGCCGGCGGCTGCCGCCAGCTGGACCGCCGCCTCCCCCATCCGCTGGCGCAGCTCCTCGGTCAGCGCCGGTGAAGGCGCCTCTTCGATGAGTTTCTGGTGTCGCCGCTGGATCGAGCATTCGCGCTCACCGAGATGGATTACCCTGCCGTACTTGTCGCCGAATATCTGGAACTCGATGTGCCGCGGATCCATCAGAAAGCGCTCGAGGTAGATCGAGCCGTCGCCAAAGGCCTTGAGCGCCTCCTGGCTGGCGGTCTCGAACTGGCTGGCGAGCACACCTGCTTCTTGGACGATCCGCATGCCGCGGCCGCCGCCACCGGCGGACGCTTTGAGAATCACCGGAAAGCCCACCTCGGCTGCCACCCTGGCGGCATCGGCGGCATCGGCCAGCGGCTCGCGGCTGCCCGGCAGCACCGGCACCCCGGCCTCGGCCGCTGTCCGGCGGGCCTTGGACTTGTCGCCCATCAGCCGGATGCTGTCGGGCGGCGGGCCGATCCACTCGAGCTGGCACTCTTCCAGCACCTCGGCAAAAGCGGCGTTCTCCGCCAGAAAACCGTAGCCCGGGTGGACTGCGTCGGCGCCGGTGATCTCGGCGGCGGAGATGATGGAGGTGACGTTTAGATAGCTATCGGCGGAAGGCGGCGGACCTATGCAAACAGCCTCGTCGGCGTAGGCCACATGGAGAGAGTCGGCATCCGCCGTGCTGTGGACGGCCACGGTTTTGATGCCGAGCTCGCGGCACGCATGAATGACTCGAAGGGCTATTTCTCCCCGATTGGCAACAAGGATCTTCTTGAACATGGGGAGCTGGCAGGGCTATGCCGGCCGGATCAGGAAAAGAGGCTCTCCGAACTCGACCGGCTGCGCATTCTTGGGGTAGATCTCCTCGATGACACCCGCCTGGTCGGACTCGATCTCGTTCATCAGCTTCATGGCTTCGACGATGCACAGAACCTGACCCTCTTTGACCTCGTCGCCTTTCTTTACATAGGGATCGGCATCGGGATTCGGGGCGCGGTAGAAGGTGCCGACGATGGGGGATTTGAGGACGTGCCCGTTCACACCTGTCTCCGGCGCCGCCTTCTTTTCCGCCGGCGCCGGTTTGTCGGCTGCCGCCGGGGCCTCGGTTCCCGGGCTCGCCGTCGACGACCGGGGCTCGGCCGCCCGTGGATCGCTCACTATCACCCGCTCCGGAGTCTCGACCCTGCCATCGATACGAATGCGAAAACCCTGCCGCTCGATCTCGAGTCCCTGGAGCCCACGCTCCCATACCAGGTCGATCAGCTCCTTTATCTGCTCGAATGTCAGCACTCGACAACCTCGCTTCAGTATAGATCCTGCTCGAACTCCAACAATGCGCGCCGCAGCTCGAACCGTGCCTTGCCGTAGATGCCTCTGTCGCCAAGCACCAGCAGGAGATAGTAACCCTTGTCCAGTGCACTCACCAGAATCGTATAGCGCTCCGTGGTCACGGAGAATTGACGAACTTCGCCTACGTCCAACTCGCGGTGGTCGTCGGCAATCGATCGCGTCTGTGCCAGCAGCTCGGCCGCCAGGGCTTCGAGATCGAGCCCATCACTGCCGCCCGCCGACTCGACCGGTATACCGTCCCGATCGACCAGCGACACGGCCAGGGCGCCGTTGATCTGCTCGAGTAGGTGCTGGAGCCGAGTCTCGAACATCAATGGTCCTGCTCGTCGGCTCCCGTGCGCAAGCGTCGAAGATAGTTCTTGAGTGCGCGTGCCTTGCGCTCTTTGCTGTCGTCCTGGGCTACCGGGGGAGCCTGTTGGGCCTCGATCTCCTCCAAAGCCTCCCGGGCGCCGAGGTTCTCCGGCTCTCGCTCCAGAACCTCGCGAAAGGTAGTAGCTGCTTCCGGCAGATGACCCTGCTGGAGGTAGAGCTCCCCGAGCGTCACCGTCGCCTCCTCCGCCGGCGCCATCGCCGCATCCGGCGCGACGACCTCGGTCGGTGTCACCGGCTTGCCCGGGCCGGCCGCCGGCAGCGGGAAGATCCCTTCGGCAGCGAACCGCCGCCAGTACTCCACATCCTCGATGCCTTCCCAGATTTCCGGGAAAGGCTCGCTTGGCGGTGCTACAGAGGGTTTCGCTGACGGCGTCGCCGGTGGTCGCGCCGGACGAGCCGCTTCGACTTCGGTTGCCCTCGCCGTGGCCGCGGGTGGCACCAGCGTCGCCAGATCGGGTGGTGGTGGCAGCGCCGGCAGCCTGAAGACCACATGGGGTGCGAAATTCCTTTCGAGCTGCTCGATGTCGGGGTCACTCTCGTTGAGCAGCGCGTAGAGGTCCAAGCGATCCCTGGCCTGCTTTTCATTTCCCAGGTCGAGATAGATCTTGACCAGGAGCTTGTTGGCCACCAGATGGGTGGGGTCGTCGCCAACGACCTTCTCCAGAACATCCAAGGCCGCAACCTGCTCCCCCAGCGCCAGCCGGAATCTGCCCAGCGCTACCAGGGCCGCAACATGCTCCGGGTGTGTCTGCAGGGTCTGCTCCAGAACTTCCACCGCCTCGGCCTGGCGGTTGTGACGACCCAGCTCATCGGCCAGGTGGAGTGAGAGCTGGGGGGTCGGATCGGCCTTCCAGCGCTGGTGCAAGGCGTCTAGCGACGTCGGCTGCG
>SBFI01000407.1 GCA_006227875.1 Acidobacteriota bacterium | reverse complement strand
GCCCTCCTCGGATGACGACCAGAGGGTAAAGGCAGGGAGCCCCCACCCCTCGTCGGCCGCGATCCCCAACTGCCGCTCGAGAAGACCGATCTCCCCGTGAGCCCAGGGGGCTCGAGGGAGCTCCGCGCCCGGCGCCAACTCCGCCAGCAGCTCCTCGGCCCGCGCTCCCACCAGCGTCGATGCCAGAAGATCTTCCCTTCTCCTCAGCTCGACCCGATCGGCAACGATGTACTTTTGGAGATGCCCGATGATGCCGTCGGCGCTACCCGCTGGAAGCTCCAGCCAGAGCTGCTCCGCCGCCATCCGCACCCGGACATCGGCGAGGATGTGTCCCAACCGATCGGTGAAGAAGCCATAGGGCCGGGAGCGAGACTCGCCACATCACAGGTGACCATGCCGTTGATGAACCGCCGGCCATCCTCGCCGTCGACATCGACTCTTGCCACCCCGGAGGTGTCGACCAGACCGCACTCGTCCCGGAGTCGGGTGTAATCGTCGGACGAGAGATCGTTCGGCCCTGGGCTCATCGCGGCAGTCTACCAATCCGCCACCGGCTAGAATCTCGCCATGTCAACGACGCGGCCCTTCACCCACGAGCTCGAGAACGGCAAGGTCATCCACGGCTTCATCGACCTGCCCGAGAATTCCCGCCCCCTACCCACCGTAGTCATCTGTCACGGTTTCAAGGGCTTTATGGAGTGGGGCTTCTTCCCCTATCTCGCCCAGCTGCTGGCGGAGCGGGGTCTGGTCGCCATCCGTTTCAACTTCACCGGCAGCGGGATGGAGCCCGGAGACGAGCTCGTCACCAAACCGCTGGCCTTCAAGAACGCGACCTTTAGCCAGGATCTGGACGAGCTCCAGTCCTTGCTGGAAGCGGTCTCCAATGACCTCCTACCCGACTGGATCGACCCCGCACGGTTGGGTCTCTTTGGGCACAGCCGGGGAGGGGGGACGGCTCTGCTGGCCGCCTCCCGCGAGCCCTGGCGGAGCCGCCTCGAGGCCCTCGTCACCTGGGCGGGCGTCAGCACCTTCGATCGGCTGAACGAGGCCGAGAAGCACTCTTGGCGCGAGAAAGGCGAAGTCCCGGTGGTCAATGCCCGCACCGGCCAGGAGCTGATGATCGACGTCCATGTCCTACGGGATCTGGAGACCCACGGCCCCGCCCTCGTTCCGGTAGGCGCCGCGGCCAACAGAGAAGCCCCCTGGCTGATCGTCCACGGCGACGACGACGAGACGGTGCCCGTCGAGGAGGCCAGGCTCCTGGCCAAAGAGGCGCGACCACCAAGCGAGCTTCTCGTCATCGAAGGCGGCAGCCACACCTTTGGCGCTCAGCACCCGTTCGCGGGACCCACACCGCAGCTGATCGAGGCACTGAACGCGACCCAGCGGTGGTTCCGCCGGCACCTAACCTAGAGCCTGCAAATTTGGGAACGTCGGGGTAACCAGAGCGGCCGCCGTCAAGCCGCGGGTGTTCGGGCCGGCGTAGCATCGTCTTCGCTTGCGCAGCCGGATCGAATACCCGCGGCCCAGGCGGCCGCCGTGGCTGCCCGGTTTCGGGACCGAAGGGGGCTCACCGCAGCGGAGCCATGCCGTTCCTTGCGTAGCGGAGGGGAGCCCCCGGAGGTCACGAGGCCGGCTCCTATAGGCCGAGATCGAGATCGTCGAAGTGCTCGAGGCTGGGGATGACCCGGTCGGCTCCGGCGCTCTCGAGCTTTACGGCGGGGGTCCAGCCGGTGGCCACGGCGACGCTCATGATGCCGTGGGCTTGCGCGGCGGCTACATCCAGGATGCTGTCGCCGACGATCACGGTGTCATCCGTTTCAAACTCGCGGCCGGTGTATTGCCTGGCCTTCTCGAGGGCGACGGGCGGCAGATCTGTTCGCTCGAGCTGACCGTCGCCAAAGGCACCAAAGGGAAAGAAATGGTTGAGCTCGAAACGAGAGAGTTTGACTCTGGCTCCTTCCTCCCAGTTGCCGGTCAACAGCCCCAGCGTCACGTCGTCGCGCTCCGCCAGGGTATCGAGCAAGTCGGGTACCGCTGGTAGCTCGATCATCTTGGAGCCATCGAGATCCCGCTCCAGCCGGTCGATGTACACCTCCTTGAACAGGGGCAGCTTCTCTGCCACCTGCGGCCGGGTGAGACCCGCGCCCTCTTGAAGATCGAAGACGATCTGGGTGTCGATCTTGCCGGAGAAACTGTAGCCGTCGAGATCTCCGGTCTGGCCAAATACCTCCACCAGGGCCGAGCTGAAGATGCCCTTCACCTGAATACCGCACTTGATGAGCGTGCCGTCGATATCGAAGAGGATCAGACGCATGGAGATAGCTCTGCAGGCTGCTGGCGCGACCCCGTGGTCCTTCGGTCAATCACGCCAATTCGGAGTTGCCTTGGTCTCCAGGAAGGTGGAGATGCCCCGCTTGCAGTCGTCGGTCATCCGTGACTCGGCGTTGATCTCGGCGGCGATCTCCAACGCGCGGTCGATAGGTTGACCGATCGCCTCGAGAAGCAGCCGTTTGGTGCGGGCGATCGACTCCGAGCTCGCACGCTCGAGAATGCCGACGGCCAGCTCTCGGCCGGCTTCCGCCAGCCCGTCGTCGGGGACGACCCGGTTGACCAGACCGATCTCCAGTGCCCGCTGGGCGTCCACGAACTCGGGGTTCAAGAGCAGCTCGCGGATATCGGCGCCACGCAGCCGGAGCGGCAGATAGGTGGCTACCAGTGCGGCTACAAAGCCGATGCGCGCCTCGCTGTAGAGGAAGCGGGAGCCGGCTGTTGCCACCACGAAGTCATGGGCGGTGGCCAGACCGCACCCACCGGCCACACAGGCACCCTGGACCAGAGCGATGGTCAGAGCCTCCTGACGCAGTACCGACTCGAAGAGCCGCCGCAGCCGCTCGGAGTCGGCCCGGTTCTCTTCTAAACCAGTCTCTCCCAGCGAGCGCAGATGCTCGAGATCCGCACCCGCCGAGAAGTGCTTGCCCGTACCGCCGAGCAGCACCGCCCGAATCCCCTCGGCGCGCAGATCCCGGCTGTAGAGATGGGTGATCTCTCCGATCATCGCGGGTGAGAGCGCGTTGGCGCGCTCCGGGTCGTCGAGCCTCACCCAAAGCAGGTCGTCCTCCTGTTCAAGTCTGAGCATTCCAGGGAGCCAGGCCTGTAAGATGCAAGTTCGTCTGAACTTGCATCTTACAGGCCTGGCTACTATCCCTCCAGCATGTGATCCGGCACCTCGATCTCCATGGCCAGCAGACCTTGCGCATGGGTCTTTCCCTGGGCGTCGGTCTTGAGGCTCTCGGTACCGCCGCCGCCAAGGGAATCGTGGAGGATGAAGTTGAGCGCCAGCAGGTTGGGCACCCCGAAGCGCTCGACCCGGCCTCGGCATACCTCGCGGAAATGCTCTTTGACCCGCTCGGCTGTCAGCTCCTGCCGGAGGAACTCGTAGATCTCCGGCGTGTTGGCGATGACACCGACGTTGCTGCCGTCCCCCTTGTCACCGGAGCGGGCGTGGGCGATGCGAGAGAGCGGAACCTTCATATGTCGTATACGACCTCGGTCAGACCTCTTCCACCGTCACTTCGATATGACTCTCGACCTCGTCACGCTCCAGCAGGGCCGGCCAGAAGGCGACCACCTCCTGCGGCTTTGGTCGGCCGCCGGCAAAACCGGTGACCCCCGGTGGCCCGGTGGTGACCAGGGGGGCGATCTCGTAGCCGAAGCGCTTCACCTTCGACCGCTTGGGATCGCGCACCCCGAGCCGTAGCACGACTTCTGGTGGGTCTTCCGGTGGTTCCAGGATACCGGGCAGGCAGGAGCTCACGCCCAGATACTCCACCGTTCGGCACTCGGGCTCGAAGTGGACGCCTGCTTTTTCCAGGCGCTTCCACACCATGTCGGCCGAGAGCTGGGCTTTTTCCAGCGCTTTTGGCCCCGATATGGTGATCTGACCGGCAGCCTTGTACCCATCGAGATAGGACGCCGAGACCTTGAGATAGCGCGTCCGCGCACCCCCTCGGATGCCGCTCACCGACACTCGATCCGGTCCCGCGTCTGCCAGTCGAACCGTAGTGAAGTTCGCAATGACATCGGGTGTGATGTACTCCCTGGGGTTCCCCATCTCGTAGACGAGCTGCTCGGCAACCGTATCCACCGACACCATCCCGCCGGTCCCTTCGTGCTTGGTGACGGTGAAGGACCCGTCTTCCTGCGCCTCGACAATGGGGTATCCCACATTCCACAGGTCCGGTACTTCCCACCAACGGCTGAAATTGCCACCGGCGCATTGGGGACCGCACTCGAGGATGTGTCCGGCCACTGTCCCGGCTGCCAGATGATCCCAGTCATCGAGCGCCCAGCCGAATTCGTGAATCATGGGTGCCAGGGTCAAAGCGGTGTCGGTTACCCGACCACACAGCACGATGAGGGCCCCCTGGTCCAAGGCCTCGACCACCGGGCGTGCCCCGAGATAGGCGTTGGCGCTGGAGACCTTGTCCAAAATCGGGTCCAGCGGCTCCCCCGTCTCCATGTTCTCGAGATGGTGTCCAGCCGCGATGAGATCGGGCAACCGCGGCAGGATGTCGTCGCCCTCCACCACACCGACGCGGACGCCCTTGAGACCCAGGTCCCGAGCCTCCTTGAAGATCTTCTCGCGGCAGGCTTTGGGGTTGAGTCCGCCGGCGTTCGAGATCACCCGCACACCCCGCTCTTGAAGCTCGGGTAGGACCCGGCGGATGAAGTCGATGAAATCTCGCGCGTAGCCTCTGTCTTTATGCTTGAGCTTTTGCCGCATCATGATCGACATGGTTACCTCGGCGAGGTAGTCCATGCCGATGTAGTCGATTTCACCGCCCCGGAGCAGATCGACCGGAGCATCTATGCTGTCGCCCCAGAACCCCGACCCGTTGCCGATCCGCACGGTTCTCATGCTCGAGGACAGCCTAACACCGGGTTTTGAGAGCGGCTAGGGTGGAGGTCACAGGAAGAATGGGCTTGAGGGCTTGGGGGCTTGAGGCTCCCCCGCCCACCCCGGCCGGCGGGCACCGCGCGCCGAAGGCGCGTGGTCGGGCCGGCCGCTTCAGGTCTGGAGGACTCCGGTCTTGAATTCGCCGATGTCGGGGTTGGCGGCGACACAGGCCAACGATCTGGCGAGCACCTCGCGGGTCTCGGCCGGATCGATGATGGCATCGACCCAGAGTCGGGCCGCCGCGTAGCGGGGATCCATCGCCTCCGAGTAGCGCTGGCGGATGCGGGTGAGAAGCTCTTGCCTCTCCTCCTCGGAGACCTCGTCGCCTCGCTTCTTGAGCTGGATCGCCAGCAGGGTGTTCGAAGCCTGCTCACCACCCATGACCGATATCGACGCCGACGGCCAGGCATAGAGAAAGCGTGCGCCGTAGGCCTTGCCGCACATGGCGTAGTTGCCGGCGCCATACGAGTTGCCGACAAAAAGCGTGATCTTGGGGACGACCGAGTTGGCCACCACGTTTACCATCTTGGCGCCGTCCTTGATGATCCCACCCTGCTCGGCCCGGCTCCCCACCATGAAACCGGTTACGTCCTGGATAAAGAGCAGGGGAATCTTCTTCTGGTTGCAGAGCTCTACAAAGCGGGTCCCCTTGTCGGCCGAGTCGGAGTAGATCACCCCACCGATCTGAAGCTCCTTGTCCGCCGGGTCGGTACCGGTCTTGCGCTCTACTATCGATCGCTGGTTGGCCACGATACCCACCGGCCACCCCTCGATCCAGGCCGTTCCGCAGATGAGCGATTGCCCGTAGGTCTCCTTGTACTCCTCGAACTCGCTTCCATCCACCAGCCGTGCCAGAAGCTCTCTGGTGTCGTACGGACGCGATCGATCCACCGGCAGGATGCCGTAGAGCTCTTCGGCCGGGTAGAGCGGCTCGGTGGGTGGTCGACGCGCAAAGGGCGCCTGCTCGGCCTCGCCCAGCTGGGCCATCTGACTCCGGATCTTGGTCAGGCAGGACGCGTCGTCTGGATGGCGGTGATCGACGACACCCGAGATGTCGCACTGCACCATCGCCCCGCCCAGCTCTTCGTTGCCGATCTCCTCACCGATGGCTGCCTTGACCAGGTGCGGGCCGGCCAGAAAGATGGAGCCCTCACCCTCCACGATGTGGGCCTCGTCGCTCATGATCGGCAGATAGGCACCACCCGCCACGCAGGGGCCCATGATGGCCGCCATCTGGAAGACCCCGGCCGCCGACAGCCGCGCGTTGTTGAAGAATGCGCGACCGAAGTGCTCCTTGTCGGGGAAGATCTCGTCCTGGAGCGGGAGAAACACACCGGCCGAGTCCACCAGATAGATGATGGGCAGCCGGTTCTCCAGCGCGATCTCCTGCGCTCTCAGAACCTTCTTGCAGGTCATCGGGAACCAGGCCCCGGCCTTGACCGTCGCATCGTTGGCCACCACCACCACGTCCCGGCCATGGATACATGCGACCCCCACGACCACCCCCGCCGCCGGTGCTCCACCGTGGTCGGCGTAAAGGCCATGGGCCGCCCAGAGACCTAGCTCCAGAAAAGCGGTACCCGGATCACAGAGCGCCGCCACTCGTTCTCTGGCCGTCATCTTGCCCCGCGCCCGATGGCGCTCCTGCGCCTTCAGGCCGCCGCCGAGCCGGAGGGTCTCCTCCTGGTCGCGGATCTCATCGGTCTGCTCTCTCCAGTGACTGGCGCGGTGCTCGAAACTCTTTTCGTCCCCGCGCTTGCTTTTCAGGATCGACACGCTCTCCTCCCTTGACCACGGCCATTATACGAACCGTACGCCGGTCGAGCAGACTGCTAAGATCGCCCGAATGATCCTCCGGGTTCTCGCCTTTGCCAGCGCGGCCGAGGCCATCGGCGCCACCGAGATCGAGATCGAGCTGGCCGACGGCAGCGGGATGGCGGAGTTGGAGTCACGGCTGACGACCGACTTTCCCGATCTGAGACCGATTTGGTCGAGACTCGCCCTGGCGGTCGACGGCGAGCTGGCCGGCACCGAGGCCGAGCTCGAGGACGGGGCCGAAGTGGCGCTGTTGCCCCCGGTCTCGGGTGGCAGTGGGGAGAAGAGAGCCGCTCTCACCGACGAGCCCATCGACATCGCCAAGGTCTGCAGCCTGATCTCGGATCCCGGCTGCGGGGCCGTCCTGCTGTTTGTCGGCACCGTGCGCGACCACCACAAAGAACGCCCGGTCGACCGGCTCACCTACGACGCCTACCGACCGATGGCGACGCGGGTCATGGAACGGATCGCTAAGGAGCTCGAGGCCGCAGCTCCCGGGCTCCGGGTCGCCATCGTCCACCGGCTGGGGGAGATTTCGGCGGGCGAAGCGAGCGTGGCCATCGCCACCGCCTCCCCCCACCGCGCCGCCGCCTACGAGGCGAGCCGCACGGCCCTCGAGAGGCTCAAGCAGGAGGTCCCAATCTGGAAGCGCGAGCACTATGGCGACGGCGAAGCCCAGTGGCGGGAGGAGGAGA
The DNA here is from genome assembly GCA_006227875.1 of Acidobacteriota bacterium. Classification (GTDB taxonomy): domain Bacteria; phylum Acidobacteriota; class Thermoanaerobaculia; order Multivoradales; family JAHEKO01; genus M0029. The sequence continues at coordinate 2,205 of SBFI01000407.1, read as the reverse complement.
GGCTGCGCCCTACCGGCCCACGCTGACCGTCCCGGTATCGATCCGGCCCGGGGGCTCCAGGGTGGCAACCCAGACCCGGAAGTCACGCTCCAGCTCATCCCAGCCCACCCCGAGGTGTTCCAACAGCAGGTCGCGGGTCAGAGGCTCCCCCCGGGCCAGGGCAGCCAGGAACGAGCGGAAGCCTCCAGCCAGGGGCCCAGACTCGTCGCTCAGCAGATAGCGCACCCAAAACAGACTCAAGCTGTAGTGGAGATTGACCTGCTCCGCGGTATAGAAAGCCTCGCTGTCGAGCTCCGTCAACTCTTCGAATGAGGTTACCTCTCCTACCTCGAGGGCATCCTGCAGACCCCGCACCTCGGCTAGACCGCCGACTTGAAACAGGCTCTCTCCCATTCGCAGCGTCTCGCCACCAATGGTCCCAGGGTGGAGGCGACCAAGCTCGTCGATCTTGGCGTGCGAGAGGTCACTGGCCAGACCCTCTTCGAGCCAAGGCGGCAGGGCCGGGCCGATCCCCCGTCGATTCAACAGATGGGTCAGCTCGTGTACCACACGCCCACAGACCACTGTAGAGGGCCAGCTCCCGGCGTAGAGGGCCACGATCCCCTTCGAGGTGAAACCCGCCGCCCAGGGCTCGACCGGGGTGCTCTCCTGGTCCTTGAACAGCAGGAACTCCTCGGCGCCCTGGAACAGAAGTATGGCCTCGGCCGCCTCACCGACGAGCTCGAGTCCGTAACGCTGGCGATAGACGGCCTCCAGCTCTGAGGCCACCCGATCACACAGCTCCACCAGCTCGGTGTCCGGGCTGTCGCTATAGAGAATCCAGGGACCCAGCCTGCCGGTAGACCCCGACAGACCGAGTAAATCCATCCCTGCGGAGAGTCGTTCCGGACTGGGGGACCTCGGCGGCAGCGGCACCACTGGCTCCAAGCCACTGCCCAAGATGGGTGGCAAGGAGTCGTACCCCTCGAGGTAGACCCACGCAAAGCCCGATGCCCGATGCACCTTGTACCAGTCGCCCCGGCGCTCGAAATAGGGCAGCATGACGACCGCGCCTAGGGTCTCCGACACCTCTGCCACCGGGTCGGGATCTGTGAAGACCCTGGTCCCTTCTCCCACCCAGACCGTTCCCTGGAGCTCGACCAGCCTTTCTTCGGCCGCGTTTGCCTCGAGAACCCGTTCCAAGATTGGTTCTACAGCTGCGGGGGGCTCCGTCCTCGGCATGGGTCGTTGTGGTGTGTACCGATCCTGGAACCTCTCGGCCAAGGGACCCAAGACCGGCCACTCCCGGGCTCGCGCGAGGAGCACCGACTCCGGATGGTGGGTCAGCCAGGCAAAGCCCCCGAGGGCACCGAGCAAGAAGATGAGCACCAAGTAGGCGAGCCAATCCCGACGCATAGAACCTTTAGTCTACGCGCCGCCCCGGTGTCGAGCCCGGCTTCGAAGATCTCGGTATCAGTAGCGGGGGACCGATGGGTCGATCTCGAGGCTCCAGGCGTTGATGCCGCCGCTCAAGTTCGTCGTTCTCTCGTAGCCCATACGGCGCAAGAAGTCGACCGCGCGGGCCGACCGGTTGCCGTGATGACAGTAGACCACCGTCTCGGCGTTCTTATCGAGCTCGGAGAAGCGTTCGGGCAGCTCCATCAGCGGAATGAGCGTCGAGTCCTCGAGACGGCAGACGCGATACTCCACGGGGGTGCGGACGTCCAACAAGTGGATCGGCCGCCCCGCGTCGAGCAGCACCTTCAGCTCAGACACCGAGATGTTGACCGGCGACTCCCCGGCTTCGGGCTCTGCCGGCTCGACACCACAGAACCGTTCGTAGTCGATGAGCTCGGTCAGCGACGGATTCGCCGAGCAGACGGGGCAGCTCGGGTTCTTTTCGAGCTTGAGCTCCCGGAATCTGAGCCGCAGGGCGTCGAATACCAGATACCGACCGATAAGCGGCTCCCCCCTGTCGATGGCCAACTTGACGACCTCGTTGGCCTGTAGCGTCCCGATGATCCCGGGGAGTACCCCGAGCACGCCGCCCTCCGCACAGGACGGCACCAGCCCCGGCGGTGGGGGTTCGGGGAAGAGGCAGCGGTAGCAGGGTCCTTGCGTTCCCCAAAAGACCGAGACCTGCCCTTCGAAACGGAAGATCGAGCCGTAGACGTCGGGTTTGCCGGCAAGGACACAGGCGTCGTTGACCAGATAGCGGGTCGGAAA
>SBFI01000082.1 GCA_006227875.1 Acidobacteriota bacterium | reverse complement strand
AGTATCTTCATCCAGGCTCTGGTCCAGTACAACGACGTGGATGAGATCTGGGGCACCAACCTGCGCTTTGCCTGGCTGCGCACCGCCAACACCGGGCTACACGTGGTCTACAACGAGGTCCGGGACATCGGCAACGTCGGTACCGGGATCCCCGAACGCCAGGTGATCGTGAAGTACAGCTATCTGTTCGATGTGTTGAGGTAGGGTCTTGAGGGCTCTTCTCAAATTGCCGCGGCGCGGGCGGTCTCGCGGATGCTCAGGCAGTCGTACGACACCGTCGGCATCCAGTAGGAGAGCGACATCCCCTCGAGCTCGGGGCGGGCGAAGCGGTAGACCTGTTCGTGGAAGAGCGGCAGGATCATGGCCTCGCCGGTCACCGTCTCCTCGATCTTGCGATAGATGGCGTGACGCGCGTCGGGGTCGCTCTCAGTGCGGCCCGCTTCGACCAGACGGTCGAGCTCGGGGGAGCCGCACATTCGACCGAGAAAGCCATCCTTGGTGTTGAGGACGCCGGCAAAGGTGTCGGCGTCGGGGTAGTCGGCGATCCAGCGCCCCACGATGACATCCACCGAGCCCTTGTGCTGGGCTTCCATATAGTCGGCGATGCTCTCGGTCACCGGCTTGATCTGGACACCGACCCGATGGAAGGCTTTGGTGACTTCCTCGGCGAAGCTCGCGTACTCGCCCTCGAAGACCGGGTGCACCGCGGCGGTGACTTCGAGCTCCGGCGCAGCCGATCCCTTATCGGAGGAGACCCTGGGCATGACTCCAGACCCTGGCCGGCCGGCCTCGTATCCCAACAGACCCGGCGGAATGAGACCCTTGGCGGGGATGGCCAGATTGCCCAGGGTCTGTTTGACGAATCCGGCGACATCGACCGCCCGCACGAGCTTCTGGCGCAGGGCGGGATCCTTTAGAGGTCCGCTGTGAATGTTGAAGGCGGCGAAATAGGAAGAGAGCCGGGGCATCTCACGATAACCGGCGGCAAACTGCGGATCGAGCCGCATCGCCTCCACGTCCGCGGGGAACAGATCAGAGGCAATGGAGAATCGACCGGCGCGGAACTCCGAGAGAATCTTGTCGGGGGCCAGGCCAAAGCTGTAGACGAGTCGGTCGCCCTTGGGGTATCCCTTGCGCCAATAGGAGGGATGGCGCTCGAGCTCGAGCTGGGTGCCGGGCTCGAAGCGGGCTACCCGGTAGGCTCCGGTACCCACGGCACCCTCCGCCACGCTCTTGCCGATGAGACCTGTGCCCTCCGGCACGATGGCGGCGTTGGGTGTGGCCAGCAGCAGCGGGAAGAAGGAGACCGGCCGGTCCAGCTCGATGGAGAACTCCCGCGGCGAGTGGATGTGAACGCCGGCGAGAGCCCGGGCCTCACCATCCAGCATGGCCTGGGCGCCGGCGATCGGATTGAGGAGCCACCTGCCATCACTCTCCTCGGCCTTCATGAGCCGCTCGAAGGAGAAGCGGACGTCTCTGGCCGAGACCCGGCGGCCGTCATGAAAGGTAATGCCGTCGCGCAGCACGAAGTCGTACCGTTTGCCGCCCTCTTCGACCGCGAACGACTCCGCCAGCCAGGGCTCCATCCTTGCCTGGCCCATGTCACGCACAAGAGTCTCGTAAATCGGCGCCAGGGACTCGGCCTCTTCGACGAACGTGCCGAGGGCCGGGTCGAGTCGCTGGACCCGACCGGACATCGGGATCTGGATCACGCCGCCACCGCCGCGTCGCGTGATCGCTGATGCGGTCGATGTCTCCAGTTTGCCGAGACCGGAGTAGTTCACATAGGGCGGTGTGCCGAGCAGCTCGAGCCCTTTGACCTTGGAGCCGACGATGCGATACCCGACGTCGTGGAACAGCGGCGAGAAAGCATGTTCTTCCAGAATGAGATCCTCGAACTTGCGGTACAGACCTTCTCTGCCCGTGGGTTTCGACTCACGGCGCGCGGCCTCGAGGATCTCGTCCGCCTTGTCCGAGGCGTAGTAGCTGCGGAACATCCCTCGCGTCGAGTCGAACAGGCTGTGGGTGCAGTCGTCCGGGTCGTTGAAGTCGGGGCGCCAGCGTCCGATGAGGACATCGATCCCCTCGTTGCTGTGCATCGCCTCGAGATACGACTCGACATCGGTGGTCTCGATGGATATCTCGACCCCCAGCTCCGCCCACGATGCCAGGAGACCGTCCAGTAGCGAGCTGTAGCGGTCGCGAAGCAGCGGGTGAACGGCGGCTTTGAGAGAGATCGTGCCCTCGAGCCCTTCGGCTTCCAGGAGCTCTTGTGCCTCGTCGATGGTCAGGGCGAAGGGTCGTCGACCCGCATCGTGACCCAGGATGCCTGGTGGGATCATGCTCACTGCCGGCTCGGCAAATCGCCCCAGCGTCTGCCACACCAGATCGCGTGCGCGGACCACCCCCGACAGCGCTTGACGGAGCTGCGGGTTGCTGGTCGAGGATCCCTCCTGGGTGTTGAAGAGGATGAAGTAGACGAACTTCTGCGGCTTCTCGACCAGATTGTCGTGGAACCGGGGATCGTGCAGGATCTCCTCGAGATCCTCGAGCACCAGGTCGCGGGCGAGATCGAAGTCGCCGGCCCTGAACCCCGAGGCAATGGCGGCGGAGTTTGGACAGGCCTTGAACTCTATGGCCTCGATATTTGGCAGCTCACCTCCCCAGTAGTCCTCGTCCCGCTCGAGGATCAGGTTCTCGGGCTGCTGCGAGCGCACTCGGAACGGTCCGGTGCCGATGACCGATACACCTTCCTTCCCGGCGTCGGGCACTGAGCGGGTGATGGCCGTCCGCTTGTCGGTGAGCATGGCGGGGTAGATCGGCAACTGGTCGTCGAGTCGGATCACCAATTCGTGGTCCGAGAGGGCTTCGATACCTTCGATGGCGTCGACTTTGCCGTCCTCGATGGCACTGCGGCCTTCAATCGCCGCAAAGGCCGCCGGCAGATCGGCAGAGGTCTGTCGGATTGCCGTTTCGATCGAGGTCTTCACATCCTGGGCGGTAAGCGGTTGACCGTCCTGGAAGCGAACATCCGGGCGCAATTCGAGACGAAACGTCTTGCCATCGTCTTCGACCTCCCAGCTCTCGCAGAGGTGGGCTTGCAGATGCCCCTCTTCGTCGGTGGTCAAAAGCGTCTCAAAGACGTTGGCAAAGGCCTCGTACTCCTCAGTGAGCTGCATACTCACCGGGATAGTTGCAACCACCGGGTTGGCCAGAGCCGCCACCAGGGTGCCACCCTGTGGCATCTGGTCCTTGACCTCCGCCTCCTCGGTCTTGGCCAGCAGAGATTCCGCTTCGGCGAGGTATTCGCTGCCCTTGACATATTCACCGTGAAGATTGGCGACCGTTGCGGCTAGCGAGAGAAACTCCGCCAGCCCTTCGTTGTCTTCGGCAGCCCGGGTGACCTCCATGCCACGCTCGACCCAGCGCCGGGTTTC
>SBFI01000215.1 GCA_006227875.1 Acidobacteriota bacterium | reverse complement strand
CGCAAGGAGCTCTTCTTGCAGTGGCCCTACTCCAAGAAGGTTTTCCTGCCGCATCTCGAGGACGACGATTCGCAGGAGCGGGCGGCGCCCTATCCGGGTGAGATCTTCCGCCAGACCGATCTGCTCGCCACGCTAGAGAAGCTGGTCGACGCCGAAAGCCAAGCCTTGGCCGCCGGCAAGAACCGCAAAGAAGCCATCTACGCCGCCTACGACCGCTTCTACCGCGGCGACATCGCACGCGAGCTCGTACGCAGCACCCAGGAGCAGGGCGGTCTCATCACCATGGAGGACCTCGACCGCTGGCGGGTCGAGATCGAGGAGCCGGTCTCAACCGACTACAAGGGGATCGAGGTCTACAAGCTGACCCACTGGGTGCAGGGACCGGTGATGCTCCAGGCTCTCAACATCCTGGAGTATGTCGACGTCAAGGCGATGGGCTACAACAGCGCCGCCTATATCCATGCGCTCTACCAGTCGATGAACCTCGCCTTTGCCGACCGGGACTTTTACTACGGCGACCCCTATGTGCCGCCGGAGGAGCCGATCGAGGGTCTGCTCTCGAAGGACTACGCCCGCCAGCGCTTCGAGCAGATCGACTGGAAGCGAAACGACCCCAACGTCAAACCGGGAGACCCTTATCCCTTCCAGGGGGGCGAGAACCCGTTTCTGGAGCTGCTGGAGCAGTGGACACCGATCCCGCCCGCGGGAGACGCCGAAGGTGAGGGTGGGTGGCAGCAGAGCCAGCCGATGACCCACGACGAGGCCTTCCAGGCCGGCACCACTTCGATCCAGGCCGCCGACGCCGAGGGTTGGGTGGTCTCGATCACTCCCAGCGGCGCCTGGATTCCGGCGGTGATCGCCGGTGAGACCGGTGTCGGGCTCTCCCAACGGATGCAGAGCTTTGTGCTGGACGAGCGGCTCAACCCCTACAACCTGGTCGAGCCGGGCAAGCGCCCGCGGGCGACGCTCACCCCCGGGATGGTGCTCAAGGAGGGCAAGCCCTACCTCTCCTTTGCCGTCCAGGGGGGCGACACCCAGGACCAGAACCTGCTCCAGTTCTTCTTGAACGTTGTCGAGTTCGGTATGAACGTCCAGCAGGCGGTCGAGGCCCCCAATCTCGTCAGCTACCAGATGCAGAGCTCGTTTGGCGATCACAAATCGGAGCCCGGAAGGCTGGTGCTGCGACATGACGTCCCCGATTGGGTGCGAAACGAGCTGCGAGCGATGGGCTACGACGTCGAGAGCCGGTCACGTACCTCGGGACCGATCACCGCCATCGTTTTCGACCGCGAGCACGGCACCATGTGGGGCGGAGCGAGCGACTATGGGGAGGACTATGGCGTTGCCTGGTAAAGGGAAGATCGTCTGCCTACTGATCGTCCTGGCCGCCGCTCTCGGAGCGACGCTCGCATCGGCCGAGGAGCCCACGGGCACCGGTGTGCGCACCATCTATCTCATCCGTCACGGGGAGTACGACCATGAGGACGAGCGTGACGAGGAGATCGGCGCGGCGCTGGTGCCGCTGGGGGTGGCGCAGGCCCGTCTTGTCGCCGCTCGACTGCGGGCCATGCCGGTGGACTGGACCTCGCTGACCTCGAGCACCATGACCCGGGCCCGCGAGACCGCTCAGGTGATCGCCGAGGAGCTGCCCCAGCTCGAGCACGTAACCGACCGCAAGCTGAGCGAGTGCCTGCAGCCGACCTGGCGCACGGAGATCACCGCCGAGGAGACACCCGAGGATCTGGCCGCCTGTCTGGCGCAGCAGGAGGCGGCCTACGAGGCCTACTTCCAGCCCTCACCCGCGGCCGACCGCCACGACATCATCGTCGGTCACGGCAACGTCATTCGGCATTTTGTGACCAGGGTACTCAAGGTCGACCCCATGTCCTGGCTCGAGATGTCGATCGGCAACTGCAGCCTGACGGTGGTCAACATCCAGCCCGACGGCTCGATGAAGCTGCTCTCTTACGGCGATGTGGGGCACATCCCACCGGGTCTCCAGACCCGCACTCCACCAGGAGTGCCACGGGACCTGTCGGTACCCCAACCCTGAAGAGGTCCGGATAGTCGGCAGTGAGCCCGGTCAGGGCTGGGTGAGGGTGTCGGCGGATTCGGTCGAGAGCCGATCGAGGATCCCGTCGCGGCGCTGCAACATCGCTTCGATCTGGCGATCGCTGATCAGATCCCCGATGAGCTCATCGAGGAATTCATGATCGAGGCTCCGGAGGTCGCTCAGCAGCTGCGGATCGATCGAGACCGAGGTGTTTTCTCCCCATGGGAGCTCGGGCGAGGTCGAAAAGGCCTTGGAGTGGTCGATGAGCAGGATGCCGTCGCGGTTCACCGGACGTAGAAAGTCGTCCGGCTCGCGATCGAAGTTGCCGATCAAGGCATCGAAGACTGCACCCTGGTCGAGCTGTTTGGCGACCAACTCTGTGTCGAAGAGCTCGAGGTTGTAGGACTCTGCGGCCTCTTGATCGACCGCCCCCTCCACCCACGCCTGCAGCGAGCCCTGCTCACCGTCGATCTCCCGGAGGACGGTCGCCGGCACCATGCCGAGTCCGAGCTTGCGGTCCAGCCGGTAGGCCGCCACCTCGTGCTGGTAGCGGTCGGTGGCCTCCCCCGGGCTCGGGTTGTTGCCGTTCTCCACCGTCTTGAAGATTCCCCGTCGCTGTTCACCGTTCATCTGCATCTCGAGGAGACGGGGGCGGGTGGTGCCGCGCCCGAGATAACGCGAGTCGACGATCTCCGCCTGGGCCAGGAAGTGCTGCAGCTCGCCGTCCGTCTTTTCCGCCGCAGTACGCGGGTTGAATCTACCCGTCGGCAGCTCGCGTTGGGCCTCGGTGGTCACGCCGTTGGCGGCATCGAGCACCATGATCTCTTCGTGCTCGACCACCAGTGCCTGCAGATTCTCGCTCTCCCCGATGTTGTGATCGACGCGGAAGAGCTGGCCGTGGAAGCGTGAGGTAATCTGCTGGTTCTGGGTCGGGCTGTGGGCGACCACGATCGCTTTGGCATCCAACAGCTCGAGGGTCCGCGCAACCATATCTCTCTCGATCCGCTCGTCCTCGAAAGAGCCGCCGCGGTACCAGAGGGGACCCATCTCTCCGAACAATGGGTTCTTGAACGAATCGTAGAGGTCCTGCACGGGCGTGCGTAGTGACCGGGAGATTCTGTCGATCCGGCCGACAGCATCCTTCACCATCCAGAGAATCTCGCCGAATCTCATCAGCGGCGTGACGGCGCCTCTCTCCTCCAGAACCTCACGCGCCTCCAGATGTCTTATCAACTCGGCCCGCACACGTCGATTGACCTCGTCGACGCCCAGCGCCGCGGTCTCGACCGTCACCCCACCGTGGACAAAGACCACGTCATTGACCATGACCGTCGTCGGCAGACCCAGCAGCCATTCGCCATACTCGCCCTCGCGGTCGAAACTCTTCAG
>SBFI01000293.1 GCA_006227875.1 Acidobacteriota bacterium | reverse complement strand
TGGGCGCCGGCAGACGAGCGGCTATACTAAAGACCGCCATCGCCAGCGGTGGGTAGACCGTCGCCACCTGGCGATGGGGAAGCCGCTCCCAAAGATCGTCTCGAAGACCATCGAGCTCCGGGGAATCCGGGGCCAGAAAATAGGGGTTGAGTCCCGCGCCGGCAACCCGGCCGTCCCACACGTACCGGTAGATGTCGTCGGACAGGGTTGCGGGCAGGGGCAGGAGGATCAGGCGCAGGCAGGCCGCGACCAGCAGAATGGCCACGACGCCGGGGGAGCGAGCAGAGAGCAGCCGGTCGGCCACCAGCAAGCCCAGAAAAGCCAGCGCCAGCCAGAAAAAGGTCGAGAGCAGGTGTGAGCTCAGCTCGAAGGTCCAGAGCAGCCCCAGGTGAGATATGAGCAGCAGAGAGGATGCACCCCAGGTCGCCCATCGGCCGGATAGCCGCGGAAGGTGAGTGAGGAATGGACCCTCTGTTTTCCCGCTTGATACTGGCACTCTACTACTTCTTTCTGGGCAGCCTTGCCCTCTACGGCGTGCACCGGCTGGCCATGGTGGCACTCTACTACCGGACCCGAGCGGGGTCGATCCCGAGACCTCCCGAGCCCGAAAGCTGGCCTCGAGTCACCGTTCAGCTGCCGCTCTACAACGAGCTTTACGTGGCTACCCGTCTCGTCGATGCAGTCTGCGACCTGGACTACCCGCAGGATCGACTCGAGATCCAGGTCCTCGACGACTCCACCGACAAGACCCGAGAGATCGTCGAGCAGCGGGTGGCTCACCAGCGTTCGCTGGGAGTCGACATCCATCATCTCCATCGCCGCGATCGACGGGGCTTCAAAGCGGGGGCCTTGGAGGCCGGCTCGAGACGCGCACGCGGCCAGCTGCTCGCGGTCTTCGACGCCGACTTTGTGCCCCGACCCGACTTTCTGCGGCGTACGGTCCCCTACTTCGTCGATCCGGAGATCGGGATGGTGCAAGCCCGTTGGGATCACCTCAATCGAGCCTACTCACTGCTCACCCGAGTCCAATCGATCTTCCTCGACGGTCACTTCGTGATCGAACATGCGGCTCGCAATCGGGCCGGGCTCTTTTTCAACTTCAACGGTACCGCCGGGATCTGGCGTCGAGAGGCAATCGCCAAAGCCGGCGGTTGGCAGCACGACACCCTGACCGAAGATCTCGATCTCTCGTACCGCGCACAGCTCGCGGGTTGGAAGTTTCTCTTTCTCCCCCAGGTCACGGTTCCGGCCGAGCTCCCCGTGGACGTCAACGCCTTCAAGCGGCAACAGTTTCGCTGGGCCAAGGGCTCGATCCAGACGGCCCGCAAGCTGCTGGGGGAGATCCTGTGCTCGCCCTTTGGCTGGTGGGTCAAGCTCGAGGCCCTGATTCACCTGACCTGCAACGCCGCCTATCTACTCATGGTGGGTCTCTCGCTGCTGGTCTTCCCGGCCATGTTGCTGCGAGCCGACACCGACTGGCCATTGCTGTTGCTGGTCGATCTGCCGCTCTTTCTCACCGCCTCGGTGTCGGTCCTCGTCTTCTACGTGGTGAGCCAGATCGGCGCCGGCCGGTCCTGGGGACAGGGACTCCGATACCTGGTCCCCCTGATGGGACTCGGCATCGGTCTGGCCGTCAACAACGCGCGGGCGGTCTTGGAGGGACTGGTTCACAAAGGGGGCGTCTTCGAGCGCACGCCCAAGTACCGGATCGAACAGAGCGGCGACGGCTGGCGGGGCAAGGGCTACCGGGTACCGCGAGATCTCTCGGTCCTCATCGAGGGTGTCCTGGCCGTCTGCTTCGTGCTCTGCTTTGGCCTCGCCTGGGTTCTGGACATGTGGCCATCGCTGTTCTTTCTTTATCTCTTCCTACACGGGTACACTTATGTGTTCCTGCTGTCGGTCATGCCGGCGCGGACCTGAAGAGCGAGTGATCATGCAGCCCAGCAAACAGACCTCACTCGAGCGCGTCAGCTTGCGGCTTGCCCATCCCGGCGATGCGCCGCTACTGAAGCGCTGGCGCTCCGAGCCCAGTGTTCGCCGATATCAGCCGCTGGGGCCGGTCTCCGTCAGCCAGTTGAGTGCCGAGCTGGCCAGCCAGCGCCTCGCCGATCTCTACCGCGGTCGAGGTGAGAAGTTCCAGTGGATCATCCGCTGTCTCGAGCAGCCGGTCGGCTGGCTGACCCTGGTGGTCACCAACTGGGATCACGGTCTGGCCGAGACCGGATACGCGCTGTCATCGGCCCACCAGCGGCGGGGATTGATGCCCCAGGCCCTGGATATCCTGCTGGCGGACCTGTTCACCAACACCGGTCTGGAGCGCATTGAGGCCCGTTGCGCTGTGGACAACATCGCCTCACAAAAGGTGCTCACCAAAGTGGGATTCCACCGCGAGGGCCGCCTGCGAGGCTACTTCGTGCTCAGTGGCCGGCGGGTCGACAACTACCTCTACGCCATCCTGCGCGAGGACTTCTTCTCGGGCTGAGGGACCCCCGCTCTAGAGCAGCTCCAAGCTGGCGTACTTGGCCACCAGCTTGCGCTTGCCGACCCGGTCGAAAAAGACCGTGATCTTGGCGCTCTCGCCCTCGCCTTCGAGGTCCAAGATGACCCCGTCGCCCAGGCTCGCGTGACGGACACGGCCGCCCCGTTGCAACCCGCCAGGAGATTCGTCCCCGATCTCGGAGGCCGCCGGGGTCCGACGGCCAAAGAAGGCATAGGCGCCGCTGGTCCGCTGGTCGTAGAAGAGATCCGGACTCTCCGAGATCTCAAGGAGATCCTGCGGGATCTCGGCCAGAAAGGGCGACTCCAATTGATCCTGGTAACGCCCGGCAATACGACGGCGGCGGCAGCAGGCGAGAAGGAGCTTGCTTTCGGCACGGGTCATGCCGACATAGAGCAGCCGTCTTTCCTCCTCGATGTCCTCTCGCTCATCGCTGCTGTTGAAGTGAGGGAGCAGTCCCTCCTCCAGACCCGCGACAATCACGGTCTCGAACTCCAGACCTTTGGCGCTGTGCAGGGTCATCAGCGAGACTCCGCGGTCGGGCTGCCAACTGTCGATGTCGCCGACCAGGGAGACATGATCGAGGAATGCCGTCAGCAGATCTTCTTCACCTGTCCAGGAGGTCTGCTCGGTGAACTCCTGGGCGGCGGTGAGGAACTCCTGGATGTTCTCGAGCTTGGCCTTCGACTCGGGATCGTCCTGGCGATAGAGGTCGGCATAGCTGGTCTTCTCCAGCAGTCGATCGAGCAGTGCCGGCAGCGGCAGCTCCTTTCCCGCACTCTGCAGACCCGAGAGCAGCTCCCGAAAGCCCGCCAGGGCCTTCGCACTTCGGGGCGGAAAGCTCGCCGGCTCCGCGTGCACCAGTGCCTCCCACAGGCAGTGGCCAAACTCGTCGGCCCGGCTCTCCAGAAGCTCACGGGTGGCCTTGCCGATACCCCGCGGGGGCTG
>SBFI01000386.1 GCA_006227875.1 Acidobacteriota bacterium | reverse complement strand
AGACCTCAAGACCCCAAGACCTCAAGACCTCACGATCGCGCTAAGATGGCCGCGCATGCTGGAACCGATCCTCAACGATCAACAACGGAAGCTTCTGGGCGAGGAGCGCGAGCTCCTGACCGAGGTCAGCACCGCGCTGGAGCGCTGCGAGACCTCGGACGACGACCTCAAGGCATTGGCCGAGTCGGTACGCCAGCTCGACGAGCTCTTCCTGCTCGTGGTCGTCGGAGAGTTCAACGCCGGCAAGAGCGCCCTGATCAACGCCCTCCTCGGCCGGGAGGTCCTCGCGGAGGGCGTCACGCCGACGACGTCGAAGATCCACCAGATCGTCTGGGGCGAGGAGATCGCGAGCGAACCAATGGGGGCTGGAGGTGAACGCATCACCGCGCCGGTGGAAACCCTTCGCCTGCTGACGATCGTCGACACGCCCGGCACCAACGCCCTCGACCGCGCGCACGAGGCGCTGACGACCGAGTACGTGCCGCGTGCCGATCTGGTGCTCTTCGTGACCTCGTCGGACCGGCCCCTGTCCGAGAGCGAGCGCGTCTTCCTCGAGGCGATCCGCCAATGGGGGAAGAAGGTCGCGATGGTGGTCAACAAGGTCGACATCCTGCGCTCCGAGGACGAGGTGACCGAGGTCGTCAGCTACGTCTTTGAAAACGCCAAGGGGCTGCTGGGTGTCGATCCCGAGGTCTTTCCGGTTTCCGCCAAGGACGCTTCCGAGGCCGAAGACGATGGGTCGAGGGCGGCGAGCGGACTGACGGCGGTCGAGGATTTCCTGCGCGAGACGCTGGAAGGTGGAGAGCTGCTGCGACTCAAGCTCGGCAATCCCCTCGGCGTCGCCTCGCATCTCCTCGGGGGTGCGCTGGAAGCAGTCAATGGCCGGCTCGAGCTCCTGGCCGACGATCTGCGGACCCTCGACGACATCGAGCGGCAGACCGCGACCTGGGCCGACGATGTTCAACGTGAGTTCGAGCTTCGGCTGTCGGACATCGACAATGTGCTCCACACCATGGAGCAGCGGGGGATGGAGTTCTTTGACGACACCGTCCGGATCGCCCGTCTGGCCAAGCTCTTCGACAAAACCGAACTCAAGACGAGATTCGAGACCGATGTTGTCGCCGACGCGCCGGAGTCGGTGGAGGCCAAGGTGGACAGCCTGATCGACTGGCTGGTCGACTCCGAGCTCGGCCACTGGCAAAACGTCGTCAATCACGTCAACCGCCGGGTCGCGGCCCATGCGGACCGCATGGTGGGCGAGGTCGGCGGCCGCTTCGAAGCGGATCGCGCCCGACTGCTCGACACCGTCGGTCGTGCGGCGCGCGACGGCCTCGCGTCCTACGACCGAGATTCCGAAGCCCAGCGGATGGCGGAGGACGTGCAGAAAGCGGTCACATCGGCCGCCGTCCTCGAGGTTGGCGCGGTCGGCCTCGGTGCTGCGGTCGCCCTCGCCGCGAGCTCGACGGCCGCCGATATCACGGGTCTGACTGCCGCAGGTCTCATGGCGGCTCTCGGGCTATTCGTACTGCCCAATCGCAGGCGACGGGCCAAGGCGGAGCTCAAGCAGAAGATCGAGGCCTTGCGCAAGGAGCTCATGGCGGCGTTGACCACGCACTTCGAGCGCGAAGCCGAGCGCAGCCGCCATCGCCTCGAAGAGACCATCGCGCCCTACACGCGATTCGTGCGATCGGAGTCGGAGCGCCTCGAAGAGGACAAGCATTCTTTGACCGGGCTGACGGACCGCGTTGGGGAGATGACAGCGAGAGTCAGCGCGTTGGCGTAGGCCCTTCGATCCCGCTCCCGAAACACTTACGAATCACCACCAAGGCACCAAGTACACCAAGGAATTACTTGGACATCAGAATTGACGGGATCGCTTTATCAACAACATCGCGGCGAATCGGAGCCTTGGATTCCGATGAGCCAACTGCTCCCAAGGAAAACTCTTCGTGAGTTCTTGGTGCGCTTGGTGTCTTGGTGGTTCAAACCGGACGTCGGGAAGGGTAACGGGATCGGGTTCGGGATCGGACCGGAACCGACCACACCGCCTCGGCTATTGAATGCTCGGCAGCGGCCTCCCAGGTGTCCACGGAACCCCCGCTTCCTCCATCTTCGCCTCCAGGGCCGGCAGGTCGACCTCGAGAAGCTGGCGGAGCTGGGGCTCGATCCGGCCGAATTCCTCGGTGGCGATCTCGAAGGCACGGCGATGCATGGCGGTCGGTCCATAATCCGATTCGCCGTTGGTCCTCGACGCCACCCGCAGTCGGTCGGAAACGGTCGGCACGCGCGGCTCGCCCATGGCACGACGCGAGCGGTTGCCTGACAGGGCCTCGTCGATCTCGTAGAGCTCCTGCTTGAGAGCCTCGAGCTCGGAGTCGAGGGTGCCCGGGTCGATCGTCGATCGCGCGAGCGCCTTCTCGAGGTTTTCGATCGTCTTGAATCCGATCGCGGCGGCCTGCGAGGCGGCGCTCACCCCGCGACCCAGGGCGGCGACCTCCTGCATGAAGGCGGCGGCCTCCACCGGTGGCGTGCCCGCGCGGACACCTTCGAAGACCCGATGCACCTCGAAGATTTCGGGGCCTGCGAGCTCGGTGACCACGCCATCGAGCCTCTTCGACAGCGTCACCGAGTAGGTCCCCGGGGGGGCCATGAAGCCGCGGTTCGGGTCTCCGCTTCGCGGAGGACCGCGCCGCTCACCGGTCGAGACGGTTTGGATCGCCGATGAGGTCGGGTAGCTCAGGTCCCAGGCCACGCGGTGAAAGCCCTTCGTAGCGGGGGCGGTCAGCGTGCGCACCACCCCTCCCTCTGCGTCGCGGATCGTCAATACCATCGCCGGCTTGGCTTGACGACGTTCGCGCTCGAGCTCGTCGAAACCGGCGTAGGGGGTGTCCTTCCACTCCTTCTCCAGCTTCTTCTCGGACTCGCGTCGCTCCTCCTCGAGGGTTTTGAGTCCGTCAGCGAGGAAGTACGTGAAGACGGCGCCGAAGGGCGGGTTGGAGGCCATGAAGTAGCCACCGCCCTGACTGGCTTGGCCGTGCCCACCGAGCGGGCGCCGCTGGATGTACCACGGTGTCTTGCGAACCGGGAAGAGAGTCGCCTCACTTTCTAGCATCTCGTTGCTCACCCCCCGCAGGGGCGAGTAGTCGTCGAGGACGTAAAAACCGCGCCCGAAGGATGCGCCCACCAGGTCGTTCTCGCGCCGCTGGATCGCGAGGTCGCGGAAGGCGATGGTGGGCACCCCACCCGTGAGCTCGACCCAGCTGCCGCCGCCGTCGACGGTGAAGAAGATCCCGAACTCGGTCGCTGCGAAGAGCAGACCCGGCTTGACGTGGGCCTGAGCCAACCGCCAGACCAGGTGGCGGTCCGGCAGATCACCGGCGATCGATCGCCAGCTCCGGCCCCGGTCGGTGCTCTTCACCAGGTAGGGTTTGAAGTCGCCGTACTTGTG
>SBFI01000268.1 GCA_006227875.1 Acidobacteriota bacterium | reverse complement strand
CGAGCTCGAGCGACAGGGCGAGGGAGGGTGGACGGTTGCTGTTCCCAGCTGGCGCTACTACGACTTCAAACCCGACCCGGGCGATCCGCCGGGCAGGTCGAGTCGACCTGTCTACGAGGCCGATCTCTTCGAGGAGGCGATCCGGCAATACGGCATGGATAAGATCCCCTCGGGGTTGCCGACGCTGGCGGGCCCCGACGCGGGCTCGAGCGAGGGGCACGAGCGGCGCGAGCAGATACGCCATCAGCTGGCCGCCTGTGGGTACATCGAGGCTGTCAACTACGCCTTTCAGGATGCAGGCTCGGAGGTTGCCTACCCGGCTCTCGAACGCCAGGGAGATCCCATCCGACTGGCCAACCCGCTCTCCGAGCTCTACACGGTGATGCGGCGATCATTGCTGCCAAATCTGGTGGCCGCGGCTCGCTTCAATCTCCAGCGCGGTGCCGAAGCGATCCGCCTGTTCGAGATCGGACACGTCTTCCCCGGTGCCGACAGCGCCGAGGTCGAGGCGGTGGCGTTGATCGGCGGCGGTAGTCTGGGCATGCCGTGGGACAGAAAAAGCGATCTCGATCTGTTCGATCTCAAGGGTGTTCTCGACGCGCTGGCCTGGCACTTTGGAGTCCGGTTCGAGTATCGGCCGGCCGAGATCCCAAAACTGATCTCGGGCACCGCCTCTGAGCTTTATCTGGAAGAGGCGTCCGAGCAGCGGCTCGGGTACCTGGGTCAGCTCGAGGAGGACTCGGGCTATCCGCTCTTTGCCGCCGAGCTCGAGGCCTCGTGCTTCGACCGGGCGGCGGTCCCGCAGGTGCGCCCGCCCTCGCGCTTTCCGGCGATCGAAGCCGATCTGACCCTGACCCACAGCCGCGACATCTCGTGGCGGGAGATCGAGTCGGCGATCGCGGCGGCGGCAACCCCGGATCTGGTCACCTACGGACTCAAGGATCGATACCGGGGAAAGGGTGTGCCGGAGGGGGCGGTCAACACCACCATCTACTTCGTCTACAATGCCGACGAGCGGACACTGACGCAGGAAGAGGTGAACGAGCGCCATCAGAACCTGGTGCGCGACCTCGAGAACCAATTCGGCTGGAGAGGGTAGCTCCATGGATGCGAAATGGCTGGGAGAGCTCGAAGACAAGGTCGCGGCGGCGGCAAAACAGCTCAAGGCTCTGCGCAAAGAGAACCGCACCATCAAGACTCGGCTGAAGAAGCTCCAGCGGGAGCTGTTGGAGGTCGATGGCGCCACCGAGGGCGCTGACACGTGGCGGCGAGAGCGTCAGCAGGTCCAGCGCCGTCTGGAGAAGCTGGTCGAGAGCCTCGAGCAGCTCGTCTAGCCCTTTTGTCAAGCCAAATCTGCACTGAGGGTGTCGAATTCCCTGTGCTATAGTTGACTCAGGCAAACCCTCGAGCAGGGAGTCATCTTCCCCTCGAGGGAAGTGGAAGCGACATGGCTGAGAGCTCCAAGACGACCACCGCAACCGAGGTGGATATCTTTGGTGCCGCCTACCATGTCCGGGGTCACAAGGATCCCGAGTACCTCCAGGAGCTTGCTGAGGTGGTCGATCAGAAGATGCGAGAGATCGCCCAACAGGTCTCGACCGTGGATACGGCGAAGATCGCGATCCTGGCGGCGCTCAATTTGACAGACGAACTTTTCCAGTGCCGGAAGCACCAGGAAGGGGAACGGGTAGAGATTCAGGAAAAGGTGACAGCCCTGGCCGGGCAGCTCGAACAGGCGCTTCAAGAATAAGCGCTGCCCACAGGTCTAAAGTGCCGTCACGTTGAACTAGAAATGAGTTTGGTATCCCCTGTGTGGTTTGTGATGGGTCCAATTGTTGTAGAACCAACAGCAATTATTCGGGAGTCTTTTCTTCCTCGAGCTTGTGCCAGCCCCGACACCGACGGGGACGCTAATGGCCCGAGGAGCGGACACCCACCTGGTGAGGACTAGGTTCTAAACCAGAAGATCCACACGGCTTCACGGGGGATGCTGATTTTCTTCCCTCGAGGGAAGGGCCTGCCAGTCTTTCCCGTTCCCACTTGGGCTTCCGAGCAGGGGGTCCAGTCGTGGAAAACTTTATCGATATAGCGGCGATCGCCGTTGTTGCGATTGTCGGATTTGTTGTCTGGTGGTTCGTGATTCGCCGCACGGCGAGGACCACGGGCGCCGAAGCACGTCGTCAGGCAAAAAGACGCCTCGAAGAGGCCGAGCGCGAAGCCGAGGCCAAGGTACGCGAGGCCGAGCTGGCCGCCAAGGAGAAGCTTCTCCAGGCGCGCGGCGAATTCGAGAAGGTCTCCCGTCAACATCGCTCCGAGCTCGAGAAACTGGAGCGGCGTCTGGCGCAGAAGGAAGATCACCTCGAGAAGCGTATCGACGAGCTGGCCGAGCGCGAAAAGGACGTCAGTGCCCGTGATCGCGGCATCGCACGCACCGAGAAACGGCTCGAGGCCAAGGAGAAGGAGCTCGACGAGCAGATCGACAAGGAGAAAGCAAGACTCGAGCAGATCTCCGGGTTGACGGCGCAACAGGCCACCGAAGAGCTAAAGCGGGCGATGGAGGAGGATGCCCGCATGGAGGCCGCCCACCTGGTGCGCCGGATCGAGGACGAGGCCAAGGAAAAGGCGGGCAAGGAGGCCCAGAGAATCATCGGCACGACCATTCAGAGAGCGGCGTCGGACTTCGTCTCAGAGGCCACGGTGTCGGTGGTCATGTTGCCCAACGACGAGATGAAAGGCCGCATCATCGGCCGCGAAGGGCGCAACATCCGTGCCCTCGAAATGGCGACCGGTGTGGACCTTATCGTCGACGATACGCCCGAGGCCGTTATTCTCTCCGGCTTCGATCCGTTCCGTCGTGAGATCGCTCGCGAGGCGCTCGATCGTCTGATCTCGGACGGTCGGATCCACCCCGCCCGCATCGAAGAGGTGGCCGAGAAGGTCAAAGAGGAGTTCGAACAGAAGGTCCAGCAGGAGGGAGAAGCGGCACTGCTCGAGCTCAATATTCCCAACGTCCACCCCGAGTTGGTCAAGCTTCTAGGACGACTTCGATATCGGACTTCCTACGGCCAGAATGTTCTGCAGCACAGCAAGGAAGTGGCTTTCCTGGCTTCCACCATGGCCGCCGAGCTCAAGGCCAGCGCGCCGGTAGCACGTCGCTCCGGCCTGTTCCATGACATCGGCAAGGCGATGGATCGGGAGATGGAGGGCACGCATGTCGAGATCGGCATCGATCTGCTGCGCCGACACGGCGAGAACGAGGAGGTCGTCCACGCCATGGCCTGCCACCACGGCGACTACGAGCCCAACAGCGTCGAGGCGGTGTTGGTCACCGCTGCCGATGCTCTGTCGGCGGCCCGCCCGGGGGCGCGGCGCGAGGTCCTTGAGACTTATGTCAAGCGGCTCGAGAAGCTCGAGGAGATAGCCTCGAACTTCAAGGGCGTGCAGAAGACCTACGCCATCCAGGCCGGACGTGAGATCCGGGTCATCGTTGACTGCAAGAAGCTCGACGACGAAAAAGCTCTGTGGCTGTCCAAAGACATCGCCAAGAAGGTCGAGAACGAGCTCACCTATCCGGGGCAGATCAAGGTGACCGTGATTCGCGAGACCCGCGCTGTCGAGTACGCTAAATGAAGATCCTCTTTGTCGGTGATGTCGTCGGCAAGCCCGGCCGGGCGCTGCTGGAGAAGCTGCTGCCCGGTCTGGTAGACCGCTACATGGCCGACTATGTGGTGGTCAACGTCGAGAACGCCGCCGGGGGGTTCGGGATCACACCCGAGATTCTGGCCGAGATGGAGGAGCTACCCATCGACTGCTACACCAGCGGCAATCACATCTGGGACAAGAAGGAGGGTTTGCCGCTGCTGGACGAGCACCCCCGACTGCTCCGACCGGCCAATTATCCCGATGGCAATCCGGGCGGCGGGCTCTACGTCGGCGAGACAGCCGCCGGCATCCCGGTGGCGACGATCAACCTCGAGGGTCAGGTCTTCATGAAGCCGCTCGAGTCTCCTTTTCGAACGGCGGAGCGGCTGCTCGACGGGCTGGACTCGAAGGTCAAAGTGATCCTGGTGGACTTTCATGCCGAGGCCACCAGCGAAAAACAGGCCCTCGGGGTATTTCTCGACGGCAAGGCGACCGCGGTGGTGGGAACCCACACCCATGTGCCGACGGCCGATGAGCGGGTGCTGCCGGGAGGGACGGCCTTCATCTCCGATGTGGGGATGACCGGCCCCTACGAATCGATTATCGGCATGCGCTCCGACAAGGTCCTGCGTCGATTTCTGCTGCAGAGTCGGGGTGTGTTCGAGGTGGCCAAAAGGGACACCCGACTGGCGGCGGTCGTCATCGAGGCCGACGAGAGCACCGGCAAGGCGCAGGGAATAGAACGTCTGCTCATCAGCGATGGTTAGCGCTCATGTCTCACAAGTCCCCTACTGCAGCGGCGGATATGCCAGAATCTGCTGCGTTACGCTCCGGTCGGGCTCCTCGGCGTACTTCGAGTACGCCTCCGTCGCCCTCGGTCGCAAGCCTTGCATCTTCAGGCATCTCCACCGCTTCGCTACGGGCACCTGCGAGACATGAGCGCTAGGAAACGTAAGCGGCACTGGGAAGCGACTGTCGAGGAGCTCAAAGCCACCGAGGGTCGGCTCCCCCTGTCTGTGATCATCACCACCTTCAACGAAGAGATCAACGTCGTCGATTGTCTGGAGTCGGTGCTCTGGGCGGACGAGATACTGCTGGTGGACTCCTATTCGACCGACCGCACGGTGGAGCTCGCCCGCCAATTCCCCGTCCGCATTCTGCAACGCAGGTACTACGGCTCGGCGGCGCAGAAAAACTGGTCGCTGGACCGTATCAGCAACGACTGGGTGCTGATCCTGGATGCCGACGAGCGCGTGCCGGAGTCGCTGGCGCGTGAGATCCTGGAGCTGTTGATCGACGGCCCGGCCGAGAGTGGCTATTACCTCAAGCGCCGCAACATCATGCTGGGCAAGACGATTCGACATTCGGGCTGGTCTACCGACAAGGTGATTCGTCTGTTTTGTAGCGCCAAGGGTCGCTATCCCAACCGCAGGGTGCATGCCGATCTCGACATCGAAGGGCCGACGCCGACCCTCGAGAACGCCTTGCTGCACTACACCTACCGCTCGCTCGACCAGTACTACGAGAAGGTTCTCAACTACGCCGAGTGGGGGGCGGCGCAGGGCTTTAGGGAAGGACGCTCGGCGGGAATGCTGGAGATCGGTGGGCGTACCGTCTGGCGATTCCTACGGTCCTACTTCCTTCAACTGGGATTTCTTGACGGACTCCACGGTCTCGTGGTCTGCGGGCTCCAGTCCTTTGGCGTGTTCCTCAAGTATACGCAGCTATGGGAGTACCGGGTGCGCGAGAGCCTGGGTGAGGAGATCGTGCTGCCGCCCTTCGACGAGTCCACAAGCACCTGGCAACGACCCGAGGACGACCAGGTTTTCGACAATCAGTCGTAGGGATCGAATGCGGCCTTTGTGTCGCCGATCCTCTCCCGTGCCGCTGTGACGGCAAAGAGTCGAATCTCAGGGACCTCGGGGAGTAGAACAAAACGTGCCCCAGCCTCCAGCTCGATGGAGTAGTGGAAGAGGTAGCAGAAGACGTAGGGCTCGTCCCTCCCGTCCTGGTCGTGGCGGTGGGTTGTCAGCCAGGCGATGGGGTCACGTTTGAGAAAGCCCGACGGCGAACGGCTCCAACTCCAGCCCCACGGCCGTCGGCGCCAGTCCTTCCAGCGACCGATAGTCCCCGAGTAGGACTGGATGCGAAGGTCGATCGGCTGGCCGTCGACGTCGAAAGTGCCGCCCGCATCGCCCTCCACCGCGGCCGCCAGCAGGTGGAGGCGGTTGAAGTCTCCCGCCGGTAGGTCCAATGCCTGTCCGCGACAGGCCAGGGCGTTGGCGCTCCCGGGGTGACTGGGGCCGAGTCTCAGCTCCACGCCCCCAAAGCTCACGGCGGATGGGAACTGCTCACCGGGGTAGGTGCGGCCGCGGCCATCGAAGTCACCCCGTTTACCATTGCCGTGAAAGCTGGTGGCAACGACATCGAAGGGGAGGGGTAGGGGCTGACCCGCCGCCGGCTCGCTGACCGAGGGTCCGGCCTCCGGTCGCAGGGCAAAGGTCCGTGGCGCGAAGCTCCCCAACTCGGTCAGCAGCTTCCCATCTTCGATCGCCGCAGCTCGAAGCGGTCTCTCGCTGCCGTCCACCTCGCGGGCCTCGGCGATCGGCGGGGCGAGACCGACGACCACCTCCTCGGCGGGGCTCTCCTGCGTCTCCTGCAACCGCACTATGAGATCGCTCCCCTCCTCCGCCTGTTTGAAGGCGCGCACCAGAACCTGCGGGTGGTCGAGACGGAGAAAGGAAAAGCTCTTCCCCAGCTTGCCCGGGTGAGCGGTGGTGCGGAAGGCCAGCAACGGCTGGTTGAACCTGGCCGCCTGCCAGGGTGTATCGCCCTCCCGCCAGCTGCCGCGATGGCCGTAGAGGGCGTAGCCGAACCGGTGGCTGCCGTGGTCCTGTGTGGCCTGGTGAAGAAACTTGCGCCAGGTGCGGGGTGAACGGAGCAGGCTGAGACGCAGGGTGGAGTCATCCGGCTTGTCCCAGCCGAGCTTGCCATCGCTCAGGATCGAGACACCAAAGTAGCCCGCCTCCGAGGTGAGGTCGGCCCATTGCTGCGCCGGAACCTCGTATTTGTCGCGTCTGTTGTTTCCCCGCTCGATGGCACCCAAGCCGAGATCATAGGTGGCCTGGCGGGAGGAGACGGTGAGGGGAAACACCGCCTTGAGCAACCGACCGCGGGTCTGCCAGTCGACCCGGGTTTCGACTTCCAGTCGATGTCCGGCAGCCCCGTCGGCGAGTCGAAGCCGCTGGACAAAGGTCGAGCCACGAGTCCTGCGTTCGATCTCGAGGCAGACCCGGGCCGGGCCCTCCTCCAGGATGCGTCTGCGGACCGGTCCCGAGACGGCCGGCGGCTCCGGCGACGTGACATCTTCGTAACGGATCTCCCAGGCCGGCCACCGGGGCGAGCGGTCGGGTAGCAGCTGGAGGCGCTGGGGGGCGGCCAGCAGCTCGGTCTCGAGCTCTTTGTCGTACAGGTTGCAGATGTCGCCCCGATCGTCGATCTCTACCCGGTAGCGATGGTTCTCCAGATGGCTCTCGCTTATCCCCAGCTGATGGTCGGTGGCGGCGGCACGGTCGGCTGCTTGAACGTCGTAGACCTGAAAACCGAAGGACGGCACCGCGGCCAGAAAGAGAACATCGAGCTCGCGGTCGCCGCGCCGGACGATCTGTGCCGGTACCTGATTCCCATCGGGGGCAAGGACCCGTACCGCCGTCGGCGGCTCGGCCGCAAACCGGAGACGAGCCTCGACGAGATCCTGGCGCTCCCGAGACAGTGGGTTGAAGACCACCAGCGGGATCCCCTCGGCCCGGGTATCCAGGGATTCGGCAACGGCCCCTACCGATTCGGTCAGAGCAGAGGTGAACAGATTGAGGGCCACCAGCTCGTCGTTCCAGGAGAAGCCATACGCGGGCGGAATGCTGGTGCCGGTCAGATCGTCGTGCATCTGATGCCAGAGGAATCGGGTCCAGCCCTGTTGTAGACGATCGGCCGGATAGGGCAGAGAGCCAAGCCAATCGGCGACGACCGCCGCACGCTCAGCGGCATCGGCCATGAGCTCGTTGCGCCGGTTCCACTTCTTGAGCACCGCCTGCGAAGTCAGGCAGCCGGTGCCGTGTTTGGGTAGCAGCAGCTCGCTGGCGTGGCGCGGAAGTTGCCGGGTCTGGGTCTCGTCGAGGTCGCGGAACAGCTGATCCGAGGCGGTATTTGTCACCTGGATGGGACCCTCGCCTTCGATGCTCCTGGCCAACCAGGTCATCGAGGCCTCGTCCAACGCGCCGCCGCGGTCTCCGATCCCCACATACTTCAAGCCCACCGCCGGCCCCGACCCTCCACCGGTGCGCTCGATCCACGCCACCCACCGCGGGGCGCGACTCAGATCCTCGCTCAGACCCTCGCCGTACCCCTCGGGTCGGAGAGCGGCGACGACCTCGGCGCCATCCGGTCCGCGCCAGACACCGATCTCGAAGGGGATCTCCGCCGGCGCCATCCAGTTGCCGAACTTCTGTGACGAGAAGCCGTCGAGACCACAGTGCACGGCAATCGAAGGCAGAGCCCAGGAAAAGCCAAAGCAGTCGGGGAGAAAGAGGTCGCAGCTCCGGCGGCCGAGCTCCTGCTCGAAGAAGCGGTTGCCGTAGAGAATGTGGCGAATGAGCGACTCGGGCGAGACCACATTGACGTCGGGGGAGTCGAGCATGCTGCCGGCCACGGCCCACCGACCCTGCTCGACATAACCCCTCAGACGCTCGAACTCCTCGGGGTAGTACTCCTTGATCAGCATGTAACGGAAGGCACCCTCGAAGCTGAGAACGAAGAAGGGATGGCGCTCGAAGTGGGCGAAGTTCCCCTCCAGTGTCGCCGGCAGGAAATCGCGGATGGTGTCCTGGACCGTCCACCGCCATTGGGTGTCGAGGTGGACGGTGGCGACCACGTAGAGGTGAAGGGGACGGCGCGCGGGCTCGCTGTCGGATCTGGTTGTCGGGTTGTTGTCCACGCGTTTAACGCCGCCGGTGGGAACGCTGGTCGTGGGCTCTGGGGCGAAGCAAGGATAACCCAGGGCCCAACGGAGAGAAAGCTGGTGGTCAACGATCGAGGCCAGTAGAATGCGCCGACCCATGCCGAGGACCAGCCCAGTCGCCGCCGCAGCCGTGCTCTGGCTGCTCGTTGCGGCCGCTGTGCCCGTCCAGGCGGACGAGGTCCGCTCGCTGGCGCTGAGTGGTGGAGTCTTTCGCGTCAACAAGCCCGACAAACAAGTGGAGGTGGGTGCCGAGCTTCGCCTGCCGACGCAGACCTGGAAGCTGGTGGTGGCGACAGGTCTCTACTATGCCGCCGAGGGCTCTTTCTACGGCTTTGGCGGGCTACGCAGGGATTTCTCGCTCGGTGGGCGCTGGCAGGTGACCCCGGGTTTTGGTGTCGCTCTCTACGAGCAGGGAAGCGGCAAAGACCTCGGCGGGCTCGTCGAGTTCCGCACCATGCTCGAGGTCTCCCACCAGTGGCCAAAGGGAAATCGCTTGGGAGCGGCCTTCTATCACCTCTCCAACGCCGGCCTCTACGATCACAACCCGGGCTCCAACTCGGTCATCGTGACCTACAGCTTCCCCGTCTGGCAGAAATAGGGACAGCTTTCCTGTGGTGGCCCGGTCTCGTGACCTTCGGGGGCTCCCCTCCGCTGCGCGGGAGGATGGCTCCGCTCCGGTGAGCCCCCTCCGGTCCCGACCCCGG
>SBFI01000307.1 GCA_006227875.1 Acidobacteriota bacterium | reverse complement strand
TCCGCAATCTGGGCCTCCACCCCCGACCCGAGCTGACCGATGCGGGCATGCGGACCAAGATCGTCGAAAAGTCCTAATCCGGCGAACGGAGCCGCTCGATGGCGGTGACCGCTCGGGCTCTTTCGGCCGAGAATTCGTCTCCTTCGGCTCGCGCCAGGAAGTCCTCATAGGCCACGACCGCCTCGGCCGGGCGCCGCATTCGTTCGAGCTGCACCGCCAGGTTGAAGTAGCCCCGGGCGCCCACCGGGTCGATCTCCACCACCCGGCGGAAGGCCGCGAGCGCTTCGGGCTGGCGATCCACCGCGGCCAGCGTCATCCCCAGACCGTTCCAGGCATAGACATAGTCCGGGTTGACTCCTATCGCCTGTCGATACTGCTCGATCGCCTGCTCCATCCTGCCGGCTCGCCGCAGGAGGTTACCGAGATGGAAGCGAGCGGTGACGTTGGTGCTGTCGATCGCGAGTGCCGCCCGCAGCTCCCGCATCGCCGGTACCGCCTCCCCGCGGTGCTCGTGGATCAGACCGAGATCGAGGTGGAACTGCGCCGACACGAGCCCTTTTGCCAGCGCTTCGCGATACACCCGCTCCGCCCGCGACCACTGTTCGAGACCCATATAGCTCGAGCCCAGATAGTCGTAGACGAGGAGCACATCGGTGTTGGTGGCCAACACCTCTTCGAAGATCGAGGCGGCCGCGCCGTGATTGCCCCGGCTGAACTCGAATATGCCGCGCTGGATGCGGGCCCAGTCGGCCATCTTGCTCTTGGGATCGATCGACGCCCCTTCGTCCAGAGCTGTCGGCCCGGTGTCGGAGCCCGAGAGGTAGCCGAGGCTGCGCAGCTTGGCGATCGCTTCGGGATCGATCGACGCGGCCTCGGCGATGGCGTCACCCGCCGTCAACTGTTCCAACTGCCGCTGCAGCTCGGTGACGATCTGGGGCTGCTGAGCGACCAAGTTCTCGCTCTCCCGGGGGTCCCGCACCATGTCGTAGAGCTCCTGCTCGGGTCCCTGGATCAGCTTGTAGTCGCCGCTTTCCAGCGCCCGCAGCTCGCTCCAGCCGAGATGCAGCCGGGGATAGAGCGATTCGCTGTAGACCGGGCGGTCGGAGCTCGGTTCATCGGGTTCAATCCCCTCCCCGACTTCGATCAAGTGTCGCAGACTCACGCCCTCTCCAAGATCTACGGCTATTCCCATCAGATCCAACAGCGTCGGCGCCAGATCGATCGTCCGTGTCAGGCGGTCGACGACCTTGCCCTCCGGGATGAGCCCCGGAGCGCGGATCAGCATCGGCACATGCAAAGTCGAGTTGTAGATGAGGAGCGAGTGCGTCCCCTCCTCATGCTCTCCCAGCCCTTCACCGTGATCGCCGATTACCGCCACGATTGTCTGTGACCCGAGCCCCTGCGTCTCTAACTCGCCGACGATTCGACCGATGATGTCGTCGGCATAGGCGACCTCGCCCGCGTAGGGGTCGTTCGGGTAGCGGCTCCGGTAGAGCTCGGGTGGCTCGTAAGGAGCATGCGGGTCGTAGAGGTGGACCCAGGCAAAAAAGGGTGATCTCTCCCCGCGCTGGTCTAGCCAATCATCGAATACCGCAAAGACCGCCCCGGCGTTGCGCTCCGCCTCCAGGTTCTCGAGCATCGACACATCGCTCCAGGTGCGATCGTCGTAGAGGTCGAATCCCTGCGCCAATCCAAATCGACGGTCGAGCACAAAGCTGCCGATAAAGGCGGCCGTCTCGTAGCCCTGGTTAGCCAGAACCTCGGGCAGGGTTAGCCGGTCTTCCGGCAGCAGGAAGCTGCCGTTGTCACGCACTGTGTGGGTCAGCGGGTAGCTGGCCATGAGGATCGAGGCGTGGGATGGCAGCGTCAGCGGCACCGAGGCCCGCGTGCGGGTGAAATTGACGCCGCCCCGGGCTAGAGCATCGAGGTGGGGTGTCCGTACCTTGGTGGAGCCGTTGCAGCTCAGGTAATCGGCGCGGACGGTGTCGATGGTGACGAGAACAAGATTGTGGCTGCCCTGTTCGGCGGCGACCGAGGTCGTGCCGAGAAGCACCAGACCCGTAATCCAGATACCAACGGCGAGCCGCCAAAGGGCTCTCATTGCGTCGAAGCCTTGATGACCTCTCCTCCCTTCATCACAAAGACGACCCGCTCGAGCTCCGAGATGTCCGCCAGGGGATCGCCGGCAACAGCGATGATGTCGGCGAGTCTTCCCGGCGCAATCGAGCCGACCCGGTCCTGCCATTGGAGCAGCTCGGCGGCGACGCTGGTACCGGCCTTGATCGCCTGCATCGGGGTCATTCCGGCCTCGATGAGTGAGCCGAACTCGCGCGACTGCAAAACGGGATCGGCGCCGAAGTCCGAGCCCAGGGCCACCTTGACGCCGGCGCGGATGGCGTTGCCGATGTTCTCGAAGAACTCGTCGCGGTACTTGGCCGACAGCTCGACCATCTTCTTCTGTGCCTCGCTGTCCGCCATCTCCTCGATGTAGTAGTCACCGATGTACATGGTCGGCACCAGATAGGTTCCGTTCTGGAGCATGAGCTCGATCCCCTCGGCGTCGATAAAGGTCCCGTGCTCGATCGACCGGACGCCGGCCCTGACCGCCATCTTGATGCCCTCGGCGGAGTGGGCGTGCGCCATCACCGGCACGTTCAATCGATTCGCTTCTTCCATTGCCACCGCCAGCTCTTCGGGGCTGAAGTGAACATCCTTGGGATTGTCGCCGGCCGACATGAAGGCGCCGGTCACCAGCAGCTTGATCCAGTCGCTGCCGTACTTGACTTCCTGGCGAATGGCCCGGCGGACCTCGTCGACACCGTCGACGATGAGACCATCCGCGATCAGACTCTGCTCGGGCGACGTGAAGTTGATGTCGCCGCCACCGCCGGTGATCGAGATGTAGTGTCCGGCAACCGCAAGCCTCGGTCCGTGAAAAAGACCTTCATCGATGACTCGTTTGACATCGACCGGTGCGTAGAACACATCAGCTGTGCCAACGGTCCGCAGCGAGGTCCAGCCCGCCTCGAGACCTCTTTGTACAGCCGCCAGACCCCTGAGCGCCTTGTAGGCCGAGGACCGGCGGAGGTGATCAATCTGGTAGTCGTCCCCCAGCATAAGTGGATGGACATGGGTATCGATAAGGCCGGGGAGGAGGGTGGCAGAGCCCAGATCGATGAGACGAGTGCCAGGCGGAATGATCTCGCGGCCGCCGACGGCGGTGATGGTCTCGCCCTCCACCAGCACGACGGCATCAGTGCTGGCCTGGCCCGACAGACCGTCGATCAGTCGTCCTCCGACGATAGCGAGCCGATCGGAGGGCTCCGCTCCTGCCATCGCCTGCAGAGTCAGAAGAGCCAGACACCAGCAGAGTGCAACAGATCTGTTTGTCCTCATTGTCCCCTCCTACCGGTCGTCATCCGGCCGGCCTGTGCTACTGTCAGCGAATCCTACAAGAC
>SBFI01000302.1 GCA_006227875.1 Acidobacteriota bacterium | reverse complement strand
CGACAGATCGAGCTCCCCCATCAGCACGCTCGCCAGGATCTCCGAGCTGCTGTCGCCGGTAAACAGCCGCCGGCCGGTCAGCATCTCCCACAGCAACACCCCGAAGGCCCAGATGTCGGCACGGCGATCGACCCGCTTGCCCTTGGCCTGCTCCGGGCTCATGTAGGCGGCGGTGCCCAGGATCACCCCCGCTCCGGTCATCTGTTGAGTCAACGTGGGGGAGAGAGAGAGCGGTGCGCGCTCGAGATCAGTACTCGAGCCGGCGACGTCCTGCGGATCGAGCGCCTTGGCCAGGCCGAAATCCAGGACCTTGGCCTGACTCTCCTCGTCGATCTTGACGTTCGCGGGCTTGAGATCGCGGTGGATGACGCCCCGCTCGTGCGCCTCTTCGAGCGCCTGCGCGATCTGCAGCGCGATGGGCAGAGCCTCGGCGATGGGAACCGGGCCCCGCTCGAGGCGCTCCCGCAGGTCTTCGCCCGCGGCGAGCTCCATGACCAGGAAGTGAACCCCGTCCGCCTCTTCGACCTGATAGATGCCGGCGATGTGGGGGTGGTTGAGGCTGGCCAGAACCTTGGCCTCGCGCTCGAAGCGGGCGAGCCGCTCGGGGTCGGAAGCCACCGCCTCCGGCAGCACCTTGATCGCCACCTCGCGCCCGAGCTTGGTGTCCTCGGCCCGATAGACCTCACCCATACCGCCCTCACCCAGTTTGGCGGTGATCCGGAAATGAGAAAGCGTCTGTCCGATCAAAGTGCGCTGATTGTACAGCCGGGCCGCCAGAGATGGAAATTCGCGCTTTCATCGTGGGCCGAGACGCGAAGACGCCGACGGGGTGCTAGGATTCGGCCCAACCGGGCCAATCGCTCCACTTAAAGACCTCGGAGCACCGCACGCAGGCAACCGCTCATGATCGACAAGACGCTTTCCCACTATCGCATCACCGCCAAGCTCGGCGCCGGCGGCATGGGAGAGGTCTACGAGGCCGAGGACACCGAGCTACGCCGCAAGGTAGCACTGAAAATCCTGCCGCAGGAGCTGGCGCAAGATCCCGAGCGGCTCGAGCGTTTCAAGCGCGAGGCGCGGGCTGTGGCCGCCCTCAACCATCCCAACATTGTGACCCTGCATTCTGTGGAGGAGGCCGAGAGCCAACACTTTCTCACCATGGAGCTGGTGGAGGGACAGTCGTTCGATCAGCTGATCCCCGACCAGGGCTTCGAGCTCGATCGCTTCTTCGAGCTGGCGATCCCGATCGCCGACGCTTTGTCCGCGGCCCACGAAAAGGGAGTCGTGCATCGCGATCTCAAACCCGCCAACGTCATGTTGACGGCGGACGGACGGGTCAAGATCGTCGACTTCGGTCTGGCCAAGCTCTGGGAAAAGGAGCCTGCCGACGACTCGACCGAGCTGGCGACCGAAGGGCTGACCAAGGAGGGGGTTGCCATGGGCACGGCCCCCTACATGTCGCCCGAGCAGCTCCAGGGCAAGGAGGTCGACCATCGCTCGGATCTCTTCTCGCTCGGCATCCTTCTCTATGAGATGAGCACTGGGGTGCGACCGTTCAAGGGTCAGTCCTCGATCGATCTGGCCTCGTCGATCCTCAAAGACGATCCGGATTCGGTCACCGAGATTCGGGAGGGGTTGCCACGGCATCTGGGTCGAATCATCCGTCACTGTCTGGAGAAGGACCCCGACCTTCGTTATCAGTCGGGCAAAGACGTGCGCAACGAGCTGGCCGGACTCAAGGGGGAGGTCGAGTCGGGGGCGGTGCCGCTCAGCACCGGAGCGATACCGGCAGTGCCGCCCCCACCAACCGCCGCCGCCAAGCAGCGTCCCGGCTGGCTCATTCCGGCAGCGCTGGCGGCAGGAGCGCTGATCGTGGTGGCGCTGATTTGGATGAACCGCGGGCGAGAGGCCGGCACCGTGGTCGAGTCCATAACCCCCAGCGAGTCAGCGGTTGCAGTCGAACCCGAATTCAAGAAGATGGTGGTGCTTCCGTTCGAGAACCTGGGCGCCGCCGAAGACGAGTATTTCGCTGCCGGCATGACCGAGGAGATCTCGGCGCGCCTGGCGTCGGTCAAAGACCTGGGCGTGATCTCACGCTCGACCGCCGTTCAGTACGACCGCACGGGGAAGACCCTGATGCAGGTAGGCGAGGATCTTGGTGTCGGCTACGTGCTGGAGGGCACGGTGCGCTGGGCGCGGAATCCCGACGGCAGCAGCCGGGTGCGGGTGACCCCGCAGCTCATTAGGGTGGCGGACGACACCCAGCTGTGGGCCGAAACCTACGATCGGACCCTCGAGGACATCTTCGAGGTCCAAACCGAGATTGCCGGCAAGGTCCTCGCAGAGCTCGATCTGGCGCTGGTCGGAGGTGAGCAGATGGCTGCCGTCGAGGCCCCCACCGAGAACCTCGACGCTTACAATCTTTATTTGAGGGCCTTGAACGCCGCCGAGAGAGCCGAGGCACTCAGCCGCGAAGAGGAACGCCACATGGCGGTCCAGATTCTCGAGCAGGCGGTGGAGCTCGATCCGGAGTTTGCCATCGCTTGGGCCGAGCTCTCGCAACAGCACGCGCTGCTCTACTTCAATGGTGACGACCGCACCGAAGAGCGACTGGAGTCGGCTCGGGCGGCCGTCGACAGGGCGCTGGAGATCGACCCGGAACTACCCCAGGGACACGTAGCGCTCGGGCGCTACTTCTACTGGGGGCCGCGGGACTACGACAAGGCGCTCGAGCAGTTCACGATTGCCGAGAAAGACCTGCCCAACGACAGCGAGCTGATGGCTTCGATCGCCTACATCATCCGCCGCCAGGGCCGCTTCGAGGAGGCTCTCGAGAGACAGCAAAAGGCTCTGGAGCTCAACCCGAGGTCAGTGCAGCAGAGCCGTGCCCTGGGGACCACCTACATGCAGCTGGGCCGTTACGAGGAAGCCGATCGCCAGCTCGCTGGCACTCTCGCGATGGCCCCCGACTATGTGGCCGCGGGGGTCTGGAGGGCCTGGAACTGGCTCCTGTGGAAGGGGGATGGCCTCGGTGCCGCCGAACGCATCGAGCCGTACACGCGGCTAGGCGTCGACGTCTTCAAGGTGCTACGCGGCTACTACCTCTACCTGGGAGGTAGCTATGCCGAGGCCCTGGCGGCGATCGAGGACCTGAGCGAAGA
Organism: Acidobacteriota bacterium; assembly: GCA_006227875.1. GTDB lineage: Bacteria > Acidobacteriota > Thermoanaerobaculia > Multivoradales > JAHEKO01 > M0029. The sequence goes on along the minus strand of SBFI01000302.1, from coordinate 309 downwards.
CCTCTACTCCAACCAGTTCTACGCCAATCCGCTCGCCCTCAATAGGGCCTATGCGCTCAAAGCCCTGGGCAGGCCCGAGGAAGCGAGAGCAGCGGCCAGCGAAGCCGTCGAGGTCCTGGAGCGCGAGGTGCTGGCCAATCCGGACGATCCCCGGATGCACGCTGCCCTCGGCTTGGCCTACGCCATGGTGGGCCGGGAGGAAGAGGCGGTACGCGAGGGCGAGCGGGCGGTCAAGCTGCAGCCGGTGAGCGTCGACGTCCTCGAAGGATCCGCCAAGCTCCTGGAGCTCGGGACCATTCACGCGCTGCT
>SBFI01000025.1 GCA_006227875.1 Acidobacteriota bacterium | reverse complement strand
TCGACGTGCTTCATGGCCTTGGTTTCCAGGTCGAAGAAGCAACGCACCCCCTCGTCCGAGCGCCGGTAGAAGGACTCCTCGCCGCTGTCCAGCAGGCTCCGCACAAAGGCCGGTACCTTCTTGCCCTCTCGCTCCATGCGCTGGACCGAGCGCTCGACACCGATGGCGTCCCAGGTCTCGAAGGGACCCAGCTCCCAGGCGAAGCCCCACTTCATCGCCTGATCGATGGAGACGATGTCGTCGGCGATCTCCCCCACCCGGTCGGCGGCGTAGGCCAGGGTGCCGATCATCAGCTCCCAGGCAAAGCGTCCGGCCGCGTCCGGGTTGTAGACCAGGGCGTAGTGCTTCTTGCCCAGATCGGTAAAGCGACGCGCTACTCCGATACCGTCCATACGCGGCTTCTGCTTGGGGTTGTACTCCATCTTCTCGAGATCGAGGGCATAGATGTCCTTGCCCTCCTTCTTGTAGAAGCCCTGCCCCGACTTCTGACCCAGCCACTCCTTCTCGATAAGAGACTCGAGCACCGGCGGGAGCTTGAACAGATCGCGGGCGGTGTCCTCGGCGCACTTGTCGTAGGCGGTCTTGGCCACGAAGGCGAGCGTGTCGAGACCCACCAAGTCGGCAGTGCGGTAGGTCGCCGACTTTGGCCGGCCCATCACCGGGCCGGTAAGGGCGTCGACCTGCTCGATCGAAAACCGCATCTCCTGGGTGAGCTTGAGCGCCAGCATCATGCCGTAGACGCCGATTCGGTTGGCGATGAAGTTGGGGGTGTCTTTGGCATCGACGACACCCTTGCCCAGGGTTTCGCTCAAGAAACCCCTCATGCCCTCGAGCACCGCGGCGTCGGTCGCCTCCCCACCGACCAACTCCACCAACCGCATGTAGCGTGGCGGGTTGAAGAAGTGGGTGACCATGAACCGGCGACGGAGATCTTTGCCCAACCCCTCGGCCAGCTCGGCCAGCGACAGACCGGAGGTGTTGGTCGACAGAATCGCCTCGGCCCCGAGCTTTGGCTCGATTTTGGCGTAGAGATCCAGTTTCCAGTCCAGCCGCTCGGCGATGGCCTCGATGACCCAGTCGCACTCGCCAAACCGATCGAGATGGCTCTCGTAGTCGCAGGGGGTGATCCTCTTGGCGAACTTGGGGTCGTAGAAGGCGGCGGGCTTGGCCGCGAGCGCCGTCTCGATGCCCTTCTCGGCCAGCTCCTGGTTGAGGTCGTAGAGCAGCACGTCGAAACCGGCGCTGGCAAAGAAAGCCGCCAGCTGGCCACCCATGACGCCGGCGCCGCAGACACCGATGGTCTTGATGTCACCCATAGCTATCCCCTTTCGATGACGGTGGCGATGCCCTGGCCGGTGCCGATGCACATGGTGGCCAGACCCTTCTTGCCGTCGTGCTTCTCCATGACGTTGATCAGCGTCGTCAGGATGCGGGCTCCGGAGGCACCCAGCGGGTGTCCCAGGGCGATGGCGCCGCCGTGGACATTGACCTTCTCCTGCGGCCAGCCGGTCTCTTTGAGGACGTAGAGCGACTGCGCGGCAAAGGCCTCGTTGAGCTCGATGTAGTCGAGATCCTTGGCCTCGATACCGGCCCGCTCGAGCGCCTTGGCGCTGGCCGGGATCGGCCCCATACCCATCCGTGTCCAATCGACACCCGCGATGTCACGCGAGACGATTCGTGCTCTTACTTCCAGCTTGTGCTGCTTGGCGAACTCCTCGCTGGCAACGATGATGGCCGCCGCTCCGATCGAGATCGGGCTCGAGGTGGCGGCGGTGATGGTGCCGTCCTCGAGAAACGCGGGATCGAGCGATTTCATCTTTTCGACGTCGGGCTCGCGGGGTCCCTCGTCCTTGTCGATGGTCTCTTCACCCTTGGTGATGGGTACCACCTCGTTGTCGAAGCCCCCGTCTTTCCAGGCGGCCAGCGCCCGTTCGTGCGACTGAACAGAGAACGCCTCCTGCTCTTCCCGGCTGATGTCCAGGTCCTTGGCCAGGTTCTCGGCCGTCTCCCCCATGCCGATGTAGTAGCCCATCTCGGCCAGCTTGGGATGGAAGGAGGGATTGAAGCCGCCCATGGGGATGGTGAACATGTCTTCGACCCCCACCGCGACGCCGCACTCGAGATCCCCGGCGATGATCGCCTGCGAGAGCTGATGTACGGAGTCCATCGACGAGCCGCAGAACCGGTTGACCACCTTGCCACCGGCCTCCTGGGGAATCCCGGCCAGCAGCAAAACACCGCGCGCCATGAGCATTCCCTGGGTCCCCTCGGGAAAAGCGCAGCCGAGGACCACATCCTCGATCTCGGCGGGTGGCAGCTTTGGTTGGCGGGCCAGCAACGCCTCCAACACCTGAGCCGCCAAATCATCGGCCCGGACGCCGATCAATCGGCCCTTCTTCACACCCATGGGACTGCGAACGGCGTCGACAATCACGCTAGACCGACTCATCATCTTCTCCTTCCAACCGCCTACTCGAAGCGGTAGCGGCCATGTTCGAAGAGGTCATCGGTGAGGACGTAAACCTCCTTCACCGGATCGAAGGGCGGATAGAGATGCTGCAGCTCTCGATCGAGCTGATCCACGAAACGGCTCCCGTAGGGTCCGGCAAAGAGCAGCGGACGCAGCCGGTAGAGCCGTCGAACAACTTCTTCCATATAACCGCTGACCACAAGCCGCGCCAAAGCCAGATAGACCCGATCCCCCAGTGCCTTGTCGCCGAGCTGGAGGATGCGGTTGGTGGCCGCCGAAGCCCCAAAGTAGCCGATAGCCAGGTCGGCCAGATCCTCGCCGACGATTTGGGCATTGCGCAGATCCTGGCCGTAGAGCGAGACCGCCTCGAAGAGAGATTTGACGGTCAATCGTCGCGCCGCATCGAGCGCCGCGACCTCCCAGGCCAGAGGGCCATCCTCCGGCACTTCGCTCTTCGCCCAGACCTTCTCGGCGTCGCGGAAAGGCAGCTCTTCCATCAGCGCCTTCTTGAGGAAGTAGCCGTAGATCACCATACGGTTGATCTCGTTGGTGCCCTCGAAGATTCGATCGATGCGACAGTCGCGATAGATCTCGGCCAGCGGGTACTCCTCGGAGAAGCCGTTGCCGCCGTAGATCTGGACACCGTGGTCGGCCACCAGGGCCATGGTCTCCGAGCCGAAGATCTTGCCGATGGAGGACTCGATCGCGTACTCCTCGATGGCGTCGACCACGTGCCGGTCGTAGTCCGGATCGTCGGTGTCCAACTGCGCGATGCGCTCGTCCATCAAGCCCACGGCGCGATAGATGGCGCTGTCGAGCATGTAGGTGCGAGTGATCATCTCGGCAAACTTTTTGCGCAGGGCCTCGAAATAGGCGATCGGCTGTCCGAACTGCTGGCGCTCGAGCGCGTATTGGACGGTATTTGTGATCGTCCCTTTGCAGCCCCCGAGATCGGCGGCGCCGAGCTTGAAACGACCGATGTTGAGGGAGTTGAGAGCGACGGGTAGCCC
>SBFI01000128.1 GCA_006227875.1 Acidobacteriota bacterium | reverse complement strand
AAGGTGTTCTGGGCCACCTCTTCGGCCTGCTGTTGGTCGAAACCGGCCCCTCGTGCCGCGCGCACGACCTGGTCGAGATAGGCATCGACGACGGCCGCCAAGGCCTCGCGGTCCATAGTGCGAATGCGTTCCGCCAGATTCGGATCGTCGAGGAGGGGTGCCGTCATGTCTTGCCAAGAAGGGAGTTCGCAGAGAGAAGTCTAGCGTGAAGCTGAATTTCGGTATCCTATGTCGCACGCTGACGGAGGACGGGGGACTCTTCGATATGAGGTCAGCCAAGCTGGGTGGCAGAAGGCCTTTTGGCGTTGTGGCGAGCCTGATGTTGATCGCCTCCACGCTGGCGGCGGCACCGGCCACGGGTCAGGAGCTCGAGCCCCGCGAGCCCCGCGCCTACCGCACGCTGCCGGTGGGGCTGAACTACATTCTGTTTACCTATATCTACTCCTCCGGCAACGTGGTGACCGAGCCGGCCGCGCCGCTTCAGGATCTCGACCTCGACCTCAGCATCGTCACCGTTTCCTATCTGCGTTCCCTGGGACTCTTTGGACGTTCGTCGTCGTTCACTATCTCGGTCCCCTACGGTTTCATCAGCGGCTCCGGGCGGTTTCAGGGGGAGCTGGTCGAGGACAGCCGCTCGGGGGCCGCGGCCACCCGTATGCGGCTGGCCGTCAATCTGCTGGGTGGCCCTGCGATGACCCCCAAGGAGTACGCCGAGTTCGGCCAGCGCCGAAACCTCGGTGTCAGCCTGACCCTGGTGCCGCCCAGCGGGCAGTACGACACCACCCGCTTTGTGAACTTCGGTACCAACCGCTGGGCCTTCAAGCCTGAGATCGGCTATTCGAGCGTCAGGGGTCGCTGGATTCTGGATGCCGCACTCGGAGTCTGGTTATTCACTACCAACGACAACTATGTCGGCCTGACACGCGAGCAGGACCCGATCGGCAGCTTCCAGGGCCACCTGAGCTACAACTTCAAACCAGGCCTCTGGCTGGCGCTGGATGCCAACTACTACACCGGCGGGCGGACCACACTCGGCGGTGACGAGAAGTCCGATCTGCAGAGGAACTCGCGGGTCGGAGTTACCCTGGCGCTGCCTTTGAAACCCAGGCACTCGTTGCGACTGGCGGCGGAGACCGGTGCCTTTACCAGCATAGGGGCGGATTTCGACCGCCTCCGGATCGCGTACCTCTACCGCTGGTAGATCCTCGAGCAAAGAAGAGCCCCGGCTGCTCTTTTCGAGCGCGGACCGGGGCGGAATCTGATTGGTGACTCGATTGCTCAGCTGGTGTGGGCTTCGAGCAGAATCTCGATCGAGACCTCGCCACCGACGACCAGGGTGGCGGCCCAGCTGCCGACGCCGACACCAAAGTCACTCCGCTCGATGGCTGTCGATGCCTCGAAGCTCCTGACCTCCTTGGTGCCACCGAGCATCTGCTGCATCTGCTCGGGGATCTTCTGGCTTCCCAGCAGCGTGATCGGCAGCTCGATCCTTTGCGACTTGCCTTTGATCGTCAGGTCGCCTGACGCTATGAGCCTGTTGTCTCCCACCTTGCGCACCGAAGTGCTTTCGAAGGTGATGTAGGGATACTTCTCGGCCTCGAACCAGTCGGCGGAGCGCAGGTGATTGTCCCGCTTCTCGTTGCCGGTATTGACGCTGGCCACCTTGATTCGGGCTTCGACACGGCTCTTCTCGGGCTCGGCGGCGTTGTAGTCGAGTACGATCTCGTAATCCTCGAAGCTGCCCGTCACCGGTGTAAAGAAGTGCTTGACCGAAAAGTTGATCTCGGTGTGAGCAGTGTCGGTCGACCAGGCACCGGTGGTGGGTGCGGCGTTTGCGGTCAGCTGCGAGGCGATCAGGGCAACTACCAGCAGGGCAGCAAGATACCAGCGATTCTTGGTGATTGACTGTCCCATCTTCGTTTCTCCTTTTGTCCTTGTCTGCATTCTCGGGATTCGACAACAGCGCCGAATCAAGGAGTGGGTGACAAAGGAGACACGATCCTTACACTCGGGAGCCGCATGCCCCCAAGCCCTCAGGCCCTCGAGCCCTTTCTCTATTCGCTGCGCAGAACTTCCACCGGGCGCTTGCGCAGGGCAGCCCAGCTGGCGGCGATACCGGTGCCAGCTGTGAGCAGGATACTGGCGACAACCGCGAGCAAAGTGGGCGGCACCTGGAAGTGCCAGTCGAGCTCCATACCGCGGGTCAGCACCACCCAGGACAGGACGAGGCCACCTGCGGTACCGATGACACCGGCGACCGCGCCCAGCAGCGCGTACTCGGTGGCCAACATGGCGATCACCCCCTTGCGGGTCATCCCCAGGGTCTTGAGCAGCGCGATCTCGCGTCCGCGTCGCACGGCGCCGGCGCTGATCGCGCCGCCCAGAATGACGATCCCGGCGAGCACGGTAAAGGCGCCGACAAAGCGAACACCGGTGGCCAGACGTTCCATCACCTGGGCGAGCTTCTCCAGCAGCTCTCGGATCTTGAGCAGTGTCACATTTGGAAAGCTGGTGGCCAGCAGATCCTGGATTCGCTGCTCGCGGTCGGGCGGCAGCCAGGTGGTGGCGATCCGATGCTGGGGCGCCTCGTCGAGCACTCCCGGCTCGACGATGAGAAAGAAGTTGATGCCAAAGGTGCGCCAGTCGACCGTTCTCATGCTGGTGGCATGAAGCTCGACCGGCACACCCTGGATGTCAAACTCGAGAGTGCTCCCCAGCGAGACACCCAGCTCCTCGGCAAACTCGGCCTCGACACTCACCTCCGGCTTGTCCGGATCGCCCCACAAGCGACCCTCCACGACCCTGTTGTCCGCCGGCAGCTGTGAGAGGTAGGTGAGACGCTGCTCGCGGGTCAACGCCCAGCGCCGATCGTCTCTTTCACTGCCTTCGGCGACGAGCTCCTTGACCGGCCGGCCGTCGATGGCGGTGAGCCTGGCCATCACCACCGGAACCGAGTCGATGTTTTGGGCCCCCTCGCGTTCGAGTAGCACCTCGACACCCGGCCACTGGTCGGGTTGGATATCGATGAGGAATCCGGTCGGTGCGCTGGACGGAAGCGACGATCTCAACTCTGCTTCGAGGCCGTTTTCGACCAGTTGCAGCCCCAGGACCAGCAGCACGCCGATTCCCAGGGCCACAGTGGCGCCCAAGGTCGCCGCCCCGGGTCGACCGAGGGCGGCCAGACCGTGACGCATCCAGACTGGTCCGCCAGCTCGAACCCGCGCCAACAGCTTGACCAGCACCACAGAGGCGACAGCCAGCAGCAGTGCCGCGGCGAGCACACCGAGGGTGAACTGGATGCCGAGACGGCGAGAGCCCGATTGGATGGTGGCCGTGAGCCAGATGCCGACGATGACCAGTCCCCCAGTGGCGAGCGGAACCCATCGGCTGGGCGGCAGCGGCTCCACGTCCTTGCGCAGTACCCGCAGCGGCGGGATACGTCGGGTGATGAGCAACGGTGGCAGGCTGAAGAGGACCGCGATACCGGTTCCCAGGGCGACGCCACGCGCGATGGCGGTGGGCTGCCAGGCGCTGAACGAGGTCACCGGTATGAGGTCGCCGAGCATCGGTGGCACCAGGCGAAGAATCACTAGGGCCAGGGCCGCACCGATGAGGCTGCCGACCAGGCCCAGAAGCACCGCCTGCCCGAGGTAGAGAAGCAGGACCTCACGTGGTCGCAAGCCGAGACAGCGGAGGATGGCGATGGCATCCATCCTGGTCGCCAGCCAGGCCCGGGTGGTCTGGGCCGCACCGACACCCCCGAGCAACAGCGACAGCAGCGCTATCAGTCCGAGGAAACGCTCGACCCGGCTTACGCCCTGCTGCAGAGACGGCAGGGCGTCGGCGTGGGTCTCCACGT
>SBFI01000339.1 GCA_006227875.1 Acidobacteriota bacterium | reverse complement strand
AAGGGAGTGGCTCTCGCAGCGGTGATCGGCGACCGGCGGAACTACCTCTCTGCGATCCTGACCCTCGACCCCGAAACCGTCCCCCAGCAGGCCGCGATCCTGGGCAGCCCGGCCGAAGACGGAGAAGCGGCCGCGAAGTGTCCGGTCTTCAGGGAGTTTCTGGAAGCGGAAGTCGAGCGGGTCAACGACAAGCTGGCCAGCTTCGAGAGCATCAAGCGGTTTATCGTTCTCCCCGAGCCCTTCTCGATCGAGGGGGGAGAGCTCACACCCACCATGAAGCTCAAGCGGCGAGTCGTCAACGAGAAGTACGCCCGGCAGATCGAAGAGCTCTACGCCGCCGAAAGCAGCTAGTCCCCATCGGGCTCCGGCGAACGCAGATGCCGGTAGCCCCGGTTCCAATAGACCAGCGGTTCGGCATCGGGATACGGAACCTTGCTGGCCACCACTTCGCCGACATAGGCCGTATGGGTACCTGCCTTGAAACGGTCGTGGATCGAGCAGTCGAGCCAGGCCAGGGCATCGGTCAGCACCGGAGCACCGGTGACTGCGGTCGCCCACTTGCCCTCGGCAAAACGATCCTCGTCCTTGACCCAGGCAAAGCGGTTGGACAGCTCCGCCTGCTCCTGACGGAGGATATTCACCGCAAAGGTGGCGCCCTCGGTCTCCAGCAACTGGTAGGCACGATGCCGGTGATCCACCATGATGGAGATCAAGGGCGGGTCGGGTGAGACCGAGGCAAAGGCCGATATGGTGAGACCGTGAACGTGGTCTTCCGTTTTGATGGTGACGATGGTCACCCCCGAGGGAAAGTGTCGGAGGGCCTCGCGAAACTCTTCTGAAGAGATAGACATGGTTGGTCGGTCAGGTCTGTTGTTGGCCGGTCAAGGAGAGACTGCGCTGGGCTCCTTTTGGCGATAGGTCGTGGCGACATAGTCGTCGATGATCTTGCGAAAGGCCTCTGCCAGCTCCTCGTAGTTGCCACGCAGGGTGGTGAATTGCTGGCCGTCGACATAGACGGGACAATGCGGTGCTTCGCCCGTACCCGGCAGGCTGATACCGATGTTGGCCGACTTCGACTCTCCCGGGCCGTTGACCACACACCCCATTACCGCCACGGTCATCTCCTCGACACCGTCGAAGAGCCTTTTCCACTCCGGCATCATCTCCCTGACGTAGTCCTGCACTCTCTCGGCCAACTCCTGGAAGGTGGTGCTCGTGGTGCGACCGCAACCGGGGCAGGCCGTGATGCTGGGGGCAAAGGAGCGTAAACCCAGCGCTTGGAGTAGCTCCATACAGGCGTACACCTCTTCCCGTCGATCCCCCCCCGGTCTGGGGGTCAGCGAGATCCGGATGGTGTCGCCGATACCCTCGTCGAGGAGGATCCCCATCGCCGAAGCCGACCAGACCACCCCTTTGATTCCCATACCGGCCTCAGTCAGGCCCAGGTGCAACGGTTGCCGGGTCGCGGCCGCCAGGCGACGATAGACCTCGATCAGATCGCGCGGCCGCGAGACTTTGCAGGAGATGATGATCTGCTTTTCCGTCAGCCCGCTATCGATAGCCATGGTTGTCGACTCGAGCGCCGAGACCAGCATGCAGTCGTTGACGATCTCCTCCGAGGTCTTGCCGAGATCGTGGTCGGTGTTCTCCTGCATCTTGGCCATCACCAACTCTTGATTGAGCGAGCCGGCATTGACACCGATTCTGACCGGTTTGGAGTGCTCGGCCGCCACACCGCAGATGGTGGCGAAGTTCTCGTCACGCCGGCAGCCGGCGCCCACATTGCCGGGATTGATCCTGTACTTGTCCAACGCCTCAGCGCACTCCGGATAGCGGGTGAGCAGCACATGGCCGTTGTAATGGAAATCACCAATCAACGGCACCTCGCACCCTTCCGCCAGGAGTCGTCGCTTGATCTCGGGCACCGCCTGGGCGGCCTCTTCGACGTTGACCGTGATGCGGACCAGCTCCGAGCCCGCCCGGGCCAGCTCGAGGCACTGGCGGGTGGTCGCCTCGACATCGGCGGTGTCGGTGTTGGACATCGACTGGACGACGATCGGGGCGCCGCCACCGACCTGGATGTTGCCGACCTGGACCCCTATGGTGGAGCGATTCATGAAGCCAAAATCCCTCGGGAATTGGGGCCAGATCATAGCACCACGGTCCTTGCGGACCGGCGTTTCACCCGCTCCAACCAAGGCCTTTGTTGGTGAAAACAGGGCTCTAGGTGTAAAATCCGTGGTTCACGCCAAAGGGGGAATCCTCCCATGTGCGCCTCTCCGCATGAAATCACGCTTGAGATTCGACCTACGGCTCGGTTCGACGTCATCGACATCACCCAGCAGATGGCCAGCGATTTGGAGGATTTCCTGGCCCAGTACCGGCGATCCCTCTATTGCTCGTACCACACCACGGCGGGGTACCTCGAGCAGAGTCTCTGTGCCCGGCTGAACAACAGCCGCGAGCGCCTCGACTCGTTTCTCCACCTGTTCAGACATCTGTTTCCGCCCAACGCCGACTACGAGCACGACAAGCTCCACCTGCGGCACGAGCTGAGCGACGAACAGCGACGCACCGAACCCAAGAACGCCGATTCCCACCTCGCCTTCATCGGTGGTGGACTCAAGAATTGCGTCACCTACATCAACCACGATCCGGAGACGCCGGTCTACTTCATCGATCTCGACGGTGTCTCCGAGCACGGCGCGCGGACCCGGCGGACCACTGTCATGGGTTACGACCGTGAGGAGTTGGTCGGCGAGCTGGAGCACCCGGTCCCGGTCTCGGGTCACCCCATCGATTCGGTCAACTTGAGGGACGAGGAAATCGGGCTGTTCGATCGTCTGGACGAGCTGGTGCGGTGGCACGGGATCACCAAGGGGCGGATCGACATCTCGCTCGACACCGGCGAAAGCCAGGCGGGGCTCTCGGTCAACGAGTACGAGACGCTCCTCATGCGCAACGATCTCGTGGATGTCCTGAAGAATCCTGTTCAGTTCATGGCTCAGCACGGTCGCGATGCACTGCGCAATCCGCTGACCATTCCGGGAAAGACCCTCAACTACGCCCAGTACGACTTTGTCCAGGTGCTCAACGAGCTCATGGACAAGACGCGGATGAGCGAGTCCTTCCTGGAGAAGGTACTGGCCAAGTTTATGGCGCTGCCGGCCTCTCGCTTCCTGCGCATGAAGCGCGGTGTCAGCCTGCTGGTGACCGATCGCGACGGTAACGGCAAGGGCTCGATCGTCCAGGGGACCTACCAGAGTCCCATCCTCATCCAGTGGGCCAAGGCCGAGGGCCAGACCCGACGGTTGAAGATCCAGCTCCGCCAATTCAGCTAGTCGAAGCGGCCGGCCCTTCATGTCTCCCCGTTGATTCTCCCGGCGCTCGCTCCGGGTGCGCGCGGGCGATCCACCGATGCGCTCGGCTGCAGCGCCCGGCGGCGCCCGCAGAGCCGCTTCGCTTCCGGCCCGCGTCCGGCTT
>SBFI01000161.1 GCA_006227875.1 Acidobacteriota bacterium | reverse complement strand
TCTATCGTGGCCAGAGCCGTGCGGTCGTCGAAAGAGAAATTGGCTTGGGTGATCTGAGCTTCGCACGCCGCCCACGCCGAACTAGCTATCACGAGCCCCAGGATGAACGCCCCACCCGCCACCAGCGTCAGGTTGGTTCTCATCATCGCCCCCCTCCTGTAGCGACTGGACTCCCGATGTAGGGTTTCCCTCCAGCCCTTGAGTCATAGGAGATCCCTGGCCCAAAACCCCCGTGCTCCGGGCCGAATGAACCTCACCATAATTACTTTAGGTGTCTACAAGCGGGCCGCACAATCGCACAAACGCAGGGTTTTTCTCACTCATCTGGGTAATTTCTGCCCCTCCCGCCACCTGCTCTCGCAGGGCCATACCCGAATTCGCCAGGTATTTCCTGACGATTCGCGCCGATCGGGCCGATAAGTCCAGGATTCCCCTGACCAAACGACAGGTTGTGTTGCGATTCACCAGCAAAAACCTGGGGATTTCGCGGCACCGGTTCCGAGACTCGAGATGAGCAGGCAACCCAGATTTACTCGGGCTGTAGACTAGCGCTAGATCTTTTCGATGGGAGCTGGGGCCACGGTGAATCACCGCGTCCCCCGTGTGTTTCGGCATGATCGGTCGGACCGTCGCTCACTACAAGATCCTGGAGAAGCTCGGGGAAGGGGGCATGGGCGAGGTCTACCGGGCCGAGGACACCAAGCTAGGCCGGCAGGTGGCGATCAAGGTGCTGCCCCAGGCCTTCACCGCCGATCCCGACCGCCTGGCCCGGTTCGAGCGCGAGGCCCGAGCGCTGGCCGCCCTCGATCACCCGAACATCGTCCACATCTACTCGGTGGAGGAGACCGAAGGGGTCCACCTTCTCACCATGCAGCTGGTCGAAGGTGAGCGCCTGGCGGAGCTGATCCCGGAAGGCGGCATGCCCTTGGACCAGTTCTTGGAGCTGGCGATACCTCTGGCGGACGGTCTCCGGGCCGCCCATGAAAAGGGCGTCACCCATCGGGATCTGAAACCCGAAAACGTGATGATCGACCAGGAGGGCCGCTCGAAGATCTTGGACTTCGGGCTCGCCAAACTGCGCCTACCCGACTCGGATGCCGGGGCCAGCCAGTTGCCCACCCAGACCATGACCCAGGCAGGGATGGTTATGGGCACGGTTCCCTACATGTCGCCGGAGCAGGTACAGGGGGAGCCGGTAGATCACCGCACAGACCTCTTCTCTCTGGGAGTCATCCTCTACGAGATGATCACCGGGCATAGACCGTTCAGCGGCAAGAACTCAGCGGCCTTGATCTCTAGCATTCTGCGGGACACACCCGCCCCGGTTGTCGAGATCCGAGCGGGTTTACCCGCGCAGGTGGATCGCATCCTCAGACGCTGCGTAGAGAAGGATCCGGACCGCCGGTTTCAATCGGCCGGCGAAGTCTGCGATGAGCTGCGGAATCTCGAGCAAGCGTTGCCCGCCACACGACCCGCACCTGTCGAGGCCGCCCCCGAGCCGATTACGGCAGAGAAAGAGTCGGTCCCGGCCCCTGCGCCCAGGACGGGATTCGACTATCGGTGGCTCGCGGTTCCCGCCATCATCGCCTCGGCGATCATCTCGGTCTACTTCGCGGTGCCCGGTCTGCGGCGCAAGGCCGTGGAGAACGCGCCCGCGCAGCTTCGGACCAGTTACGAGCAGGTGACATCGCAGCCCGGGCCGGAGCAATATCCGAGCCTCTCGCCTGATAGCAAGTGGGTGGTCTACTCGGGCGAAGGCACGGGCAATCACGACATCTATCTCCAACGGGTAGGCGGAAAGAACCCGATCAACTTGACCGAGGACTGGCCCGACGACGACAGGCAGCCGGCGTTCTCTCCAGATGGTGAGCTGATCGCCTTCCGCTCGAGCCGGGAGGGTGGGGGACTCTTCGTGATGGAGCCGACCGGCGAAGCGGTCCGGCGTGTGACCCGCCGAGGGTTCAACCCGGCGTGGTCACCCGACGGGAACCGGCTCGTTTTCGCCGACGAGAGCGTGGAGTTGAAGCCGCTGAACTGGCAAGGCCGGAGCGAGCTCTGGGTGGCGGACGTAACCACAGCCGATTCGCATCGCATCAGTGAGGGAGACGCCGTCCAGCCGAACTGGTCACCCGGTGGTCACCGGATCGCCTACACGGCCCGATGGAAGGATCCGACCCAGATGGACATCAGGACGATGCCGGCCGGCGGTGGCGAGTCCGTGGCCGTAACCGATGATGTCGCCACCGACTGGAGTCCGGTCTGGTCACCGGATGGCCGTCATATCTATTTCGCCAGCGATCGGGGCGGCAGCATGAATCTCTGGCGCATACCGGTCGACGAGGAGAGTGGCGAGGCGCTCGGGGAACCCCAGCCGATCACCACCCCGGCGACCTTTCTCGCCCATCTGAGCCTCTCGGCCGACGGTCAGAGTCTTGCCTACAACTCGGTCCTCATGACCCAGAACATCGAGAAAGCGGTGGTGGACCCTGCAACCGGCGCGGTGCAGGGTGAGCCGACCCCGGTCACCACCGGGTCGATCCTCTGGTCCTCGCCCGATCCCTCCCCCGACGGTGAACGGCTGGCCTTCTACTCGAGAGTCCAACCCGAGGGGGATCTCTATGTCGCCCGGACCGACGGCACGGCCCTCCGGCAGGTGACCAGCGACGAGGCGCTGGACCGGGTACCGCGATGGTCGCCGGACGGCGAGTGGATCGCCTACTTTTCGAACCGCAGCGGCAGTTTGGAGGTCTGGAAGATCCGCCCCGACGGCAGCGACCAGACGCAGCTGACCGAACTGAATGTGAGCTTGGTGGGCTGGTCGCCGGATAGCTCGCGCATTGCTGTCGCTCAGATGGAAGAAAACACGACCTACTTGATCGACACGACTCGGTCGGCGACAGATCAAGATCCCCGGACGCTGCCTTCACCCAACGGCGGGCTCGGTCCATTCATGGCGCCGTCCTGGTCGCCCGATGGGGAACAACTGGCTGGCCAGCGCGGCTTTCCGGGGACCGGAATCCTGACCTACTCGTTCGAGACCGAATCCTACGAGCTTCTGACAGACTTCGGCGAATGGCCGGCCTGGCTCCCCGACAGCCGCCAGATCATGTTCGTCACCGGCGGCAAGGAGTTCTTTGTCGTCGACAGCCGCTCGAAAGAAGTGCGCCAGGTTTTCTCTGTGCCGCGGGATGTCATCGGACCCCCGCGGCTCTCACGCGATGGCCGCGTCGCCTTCTTTACCCGGCGAGTGACCGAGGCCGACGTCTGGCTCCTCACGCTTGCAGAGAATTAAAAGGGCGCCTGTCGGATAGGGAGAAATATGAACGGGCGGCTACATGTTATCGAGCCGAAACGCTCTCTTCAGCCAGCTCTTCGTCGAAGAAGAACTCCTCTTCCTCGAAGGCCGGCCGCAGGTCGTCCAGCCAGACGGCCCAGGGATCGTACTTGGCGAAGAAGGGTCGCCCGACCCATTCCGGATTGCGCCCCTGGAGC
>SBFI01000176.1 GCA_006227875.1 Acidobacteriota bacterium | reverse complement strand
GGCACGGAGATGGTGATGCCGGGCGACAACGTGAATTTGACGGTGGAGCTGATCGCGCCGATCGCCATGGAGAAGGGCGTGCGGTTTGCGATTCGCGAAGGCGGCCGTACGGTGGGCGCCGGTACCGTCACCGAGATTATCGAGTAGGAAACACAGGCTCAGAAGAAAGAAGTAAGAAGTCACAGGCCAGTAGCTCGAACTGGTAGAGCATCGGTCTCCAAAACCGAGGGTTGGGGGTTCGAATCCCTCCTGGCCTGCCATGAGTCTCGCTTCGCGGGGATCGAGGGACCGGAATAGTGATTTCGCCAGCTGAAGCATGGAGAAGGACGCGGACGTTTCTTGCTGAAACCCGCTCCGAGATCAAGAAGGTGACATTTCCTTCGCGCGACGAAGTGATTGCCACCACCATAGTGGTGCTGATCGCCAGCGTGATTTTCGCCTTCTATTTGTGGGTCTCCGACATCGTCATCCTCAAGATCTACGAAGGCATTTACAGGGTGCTTGGCTGATGACTGCTACAGAAAACAGCGTTACGGACGAGAAGACCGAGATGAAGTGGTTCATCGTCCACACCTACTCCGGTTTCGAGGATCGGGTGAAGAAGACTCTTCGGCAGAGAGCCGAGGCGCTCGAGATGGGTGACTCGTTCGGCGAGATCCACATCCCGACCGAGACCATCGTCGAATACCGGGGCGGCAAGAAGAAAGAGACGCAGAGGAAGTTCTTCCCCGGCTACATCCTGGTGCAGATGAAGATGAGCGATCCGGCGTGGCATGTGGTTCGCAACACGCCAAAGGTCACTGGCTTTGTCGGCAGCGGCAAGAAACCGACGCCGCTCACCCAAGACGAGGTGGATGGAATCCTCGAGCAGGTGGTCAGTGCCAAGGAGAAGCCGAAGCCGAAGTACATATTCGAGCGCTCGGAGCCGGTCAAGATCATCGATGGGCCGTTCAACAACTTCACCGGTGTCGTGGACGAGGTGAACCTGGATCGCAACACGCTCAAAGTCATGGTGACCATCTTTGGTCGCCAGACGCCTGTGGAGCTCGACTTCAGTCAGGTGCAGAAGCTGTAGCGGGACGGAAGGGGTCGAAAGCGCATGGCAAAGAAAGTTGCAGGACAGATCAAGTTGCAGATTCCGGCCGGGCAGGCGACTCCCGCCCCGCCGGTGGGACCGGCCCTTGGTCAGGCCGGCGTCAACATCATGGATTTCTGCAAGGCGTTCAACGCCCGTACCCAAGGCGAGCCGGGAATGATCATCCCGGTGGTGATCACGGTCTATGCCGACCGTAGTTACACCTTCATCACCAAGACGCCGCCGGCGGCCGTGCTGCTCAAGAAGGCGGCCGGGATCGACAAGGGCTCCGGCGAGCCCAATCGGAACAAGGTAGCCCAGGTCACCCGGGCGCAGGTGGAAGAGATTGCGAAGCTGAAGAAGCCGGACCTCAATGCCGCTAGTGACGAAGCGGCTTTTCTCATCATCGCCGGGACCGCCCGCTCGATGGGGATCGAGGTCGAGGGCTAGAGAGCATCCGCCGGGAGGAGAGACGTGGCTAAATCAGGAAAGAACTTCAGGCAGGCGGCCGAGAAAGTCGAGAGCCGTCCCTACCCTCTGTCGGAGGCGCTGGCACTGGCGAAAGAAAACGCTTTTGCCAAGTTCGACGAGACGATGGACATCGCCATGCGTCTCGGTGTCGATCCGCGCCACGCCGACCAGATGGTGCGTGGGACGGTGGTGCTGCCGCACGGCACCGGCAAGTCGGTTCGGGTGCTGGTCTTTGCCCAGGGCGAGAAGATCAAGGAGGCCGAAGAGGCCGGTGCCGACATCGTCGGCAGCGATGATCTGGCCAAGAAGATCAGCGGCGGTTGGTTGGACTTCGACGCCGTCGTGGCGACCCCGGACATGATGAAAGTGGTCGGTGGTCTGGGCAGGGTCCTGGGACCACGGGGGCTGATGCCCAACCCCAAGACCGGCACGGTGACTTTCGACGTAGGTCCGGCGGTCGAGCAGATCAAGTCCGGCAAGATCGAGTTTCGGGTGGAGAAGACCGGCATCATTCACGCACCCTTCGGCAAGGCATCCTTCTCTCTCGAGCAGCTGCAGGAGAATGCCGAGACGCTGATCGGGGCCATCATGCGAGCCCGGCCGGCTTCGGCAAAGGGCAAGTACGTCAAGTCCATGAGTATCTCTTCGACGATGGGGCCGGGCATCCGCGTGGATGACACGTCCGTCGCCGACGTCGAGGCCTAGGAGACACCATCATGCCGTTGAGCCGAGAGTCGAAAGAGAGCCTGGTCGAAAGTTACCAGGGTGGTGTCGCCACGGCGCCCAATGTGTTTCTGGTCAAGTACCAGGGCATCACAGTGCCCCAGGTGACCGATCTCCGCACCCGGGTGCGGGAATCGGGTGGCCATTACGAGGTAGTGAAGAATCGAATCGTGCTCAGGGTCATCGATGGCAGCGCCCTCGAGGGTCTCAAGGAGCACTTCGAGGGACCCACGGCCGTCGCTTACAACGAGGACGACCCGGTCGCGTTGGCCAAGGTGTTGACCGATTTCGCCAAGGAAGTCCCGGCGATCGAGTTCAAGGCCGGTCTCGTGGACGGACAGGTGGTCGAGGCCGAGGAGGTCAAGCAGATTGCGAAGCTCCCCAGTCGTGAGGAGCTGATTGCCAAGCTGCTTTTCCTGCTCCAGTCACCGATCACCGGCTTTGTCCGCGTCTTGGCGGCGCTGCCCAGAGAGTTCGTGACCGTGCTAGAGCAGGTCCGTCAGGAGAAGGAGAAGCAAGAGGCCGGCGGCTAGCTGAAGCGCGGCGCGCCGAAACGACAATGTCCGCACGGGTGTTTCCGTAGTCGGTAGTTATCAAGGAGAGTGAAGATGGCGATTGCGACCGAAGATTTCATCAAGCAGATCGACGAGATGTCGGTGCTCGAGCTGAGCAACCTCGTCAAAGCGCTGGAGGAGCACTATGGTGTCTCTGCCGCCGCGGCTGCCATTCCGATGGCAGGCGTTGCGGGTCCCGCCGCCGGAGGCGAGGCTGCAGCCGAGGAGAAGACCGAGTTCGACGTGGTGCTGAGCGCCATCGGCGACAAAAAGATCAACGTCATCAAGGCCGTCCGCGAGGTCACCAGCCTGGGGCTCAAGGACGCCAAGGAGTTGGTCGAGTCAGCGCCGACAAACGTCAAAGAGGCAGTCTCCAAGGAAGAGGCTGAAGAGATCAAGACGAAGTTCGAGGAAGCCGGGGCGCAAGTCGAGATCAAGTAGTTGGTGAAGACCTACGAGAGTTCTTCGCACTACTCGAGCTTTGTCGCGGACGAGAGAAACCGTTTTCCCCAGGCGCAGTTGCTGTTTACGCCTAGACGACACCAATCTTTCGAACCGAGCCAGCTGTGGCTGGTTCGGTTGGGAATTGGTGTCGATGTCTCGGGTCTGAGCATCAGAAGGTAAGGAAGGTTCTATGGAAAAGACGAACGGGGTTCAAGTCAGGGAGCGC
>SBFI01000312.1 GCA_006227875.1 Acidobacteriota bacterium | reverse complement strand
CCGAGCCCTACCGATTTGAAGCTCCCGATGACGGTTTGCCGCTGGCGCTCATCACCCCGGCCAGCTCACGCATGGTCAACAGCACCCTGGGGGAATCCAACTACCCCCGACTCGTCATCGATCTCCACCCCCGGGATGCGGAGGCGCGGGGTATCCGGGCCGGTGACCAGGTCCGGGTATTCAACGATCTCGGGGAGGTCGAGTGTGTCGCCGCTGTCAACGAGCGACTGCGACGCGGTGTCGTCGCCATGCCCAAGGGAGTCTGGCGTCACGCCTCGCTCAACGGCGAGACCCCGACCGCGCTCTGCCCCGATCACCTCAACATCGTCGGTGGTGCGGCCTGCTTCAACGACGCGCGAGTGGAGGTAGAAAAGGCGTAGGGGCTTAAGGGCGTAGGGGCTCCCCCTCCCACCCATGCCCGTTCTTCCCCTAAGCCCCTAAGCCCGGGTGGTGGTGCGGGTGGGCTAAGCCCTTACGCCGACTTCGCCAGTTTCTCGAGCGTCGCCGTCAGCAACTCCCAGAACGTCGCCACCGAAGCGATCTTGACCCGCTCGTCGGGCGAGTGGGGGAACTCGATCTTGGGCCCCATCGAGATCATGTCCATCCCCGGGATCTTCTTGCCCACCAGTGCGCACTCGAGCCCGGCGTGAACGGCCTCGATCTTGGGTGCCACACCGGTCTTGTCCTCGTGGATCTCCTTTAGCAGCCCGAGCAGCTCGGAATCGAGATCGGGCTCCCACCCAGGGTAGCCGTCCTCTTCGCTCACCTCGGCGCCGGCGAGCGACGCGGTGGCACGGATCTTCAGTTTCAGCGCCGTCATGGCCGAGGCCACCGAGCTGCGACTACTCAGCAGAATGACGAGCTTGCCGTCGTCGACGTTGACCGTGGCAAAGTTGGTGCTGGTCTCCACCAGATCGGGGATGGCATAGCTCATGGAGACGATGCCGTGAGGCAGGGCTTCGATGAGCTGCAGCACCTTGTCGGCGGTGGCGGCGTCCCAGACCTCGCCGGGGGCCTCGACCTCCGTGATCTCGACACCCATGTCGGGCTCGACCGGCTTGAACTCTTCCTGGATATCTTCTATCTCGCTGGTCAACGCCTCGATCAGGGCCTGCTTGCCGTCGGCGGCGATGGTCAGCGTGGCCGCCGCCTCGCGGGGGATGGCATTGTGCTTGTTACCCCCCTCCAGGTTTGCCAGATGAAACTCCTGGTCGATCGAGGCGGCGTAGAGAGCTCGGGCCAGCAGCTTGGTGGCGTTGCCGCGCTGCAGCCGGATGTCGATCCCAGAGTGACCGCCCTTGAGGCCGTGGAGCTTGACAGTTACCCCGACCGAGCCGTCGGGAGTGGACATCGTGGTCAAGGGAAGGGTGACCGTGCTGTCGGCGCCACCGGCGCAGCCGACACAGAGGCTGCCCTCTTCCTCCGAGTCGAGGTTGATGAGCCGTCGCCCTTCGAGCATGGAGGCGTCGAGGCCGGCCGCGCCATTCAGCCCCGTCTCCTCGTCCACGGTGAACAGCATCTCGAGTGGGCCGTGAACCAGATCATCGGCTTCGAGGATGGCGAGCATGGCTGCCACCCCGATGCCGTTGTCCGAGCCCAGGGTGGTTCCGGTGGCGGTGAGATACTCGCCGTCCTGCTGCGGTTGGATGGGGTCCTTCGAGAAGTCGTGGTTCACATCGGAGTTCTTCTCGTTGACCATGTCCAAGTGGCTCTGGAGGATGGTGACGGGCGCATCTTCGTAGCCCTTGGCGGCGGGTTTGCGAACCACGATGTTGCCGGTGGGGTCGGACTGGTGGGAGAACCCGTGGCGCTGCGCCACCTCGATGACGTACTGCCGAGCTTTTTCCTCTTCTTTGGAGCCGCGGGGGATGGTGAGGATTTCGTCGAAGTGCCCCCACAGAGGCTTGGGCTCGAGAGTTGCGACGAAGGTCATAATTCCTCCTTGTAAAGCGGCATCTTCTAGCCTGCAATCGGGTCGATATGAAGGGTCCGAAGGTCTGCCGAGAGTAGGTGATCTGGAAGTCCACGGGTGTGGCTCACACCCGTTAGCCTAGTTTGACACTCTTTTGGGCCCGCGGCTACAATCGCCGCGGTTTCACTTCAAACCAGCTCGGAGGGAATATGGCTGACAAGTCTTTCACCCCGTTCGTGCCGGCCTCTCAAACGATGGCCGAGCTGACGGTCAAAGCGGTGCTGTTGGGCGCGGTCATGGCCGTCGGCCTCGGAGCCGCCAACGCCTATCTCGGCATGAAAGCGGGTCTTACGGTTGCCGCTACCTTTCCCGCGGCCGTGGTGGCCATGGCTGCCCTGCGTGGCCTGGGCGGCACCATTCTGGAGGAGAACATCGCCCGTACCACCGCCTCGGTAGGTGAGGCACTGGTGGCGGGGGCGATCTTCACCATCCCGGCCTTTGTGATCAGCGGCGCCTGGGAGGAGCTCCATTACTGGGAGTCGACCGCCATCATGGTCATCGGCGGTGTCCTCGGAGTGCTGTTCGTCATCGTTCTTCGACGCACCCTGGTGGTGGAGGCCGATCTGCCGTTTCCCGAAAGTGTGGCGGCTTCCGAGATCGTCAAAGCCGGTCAGGGGGGCCAGACGGGCGCCAAGTACGTCTTTGGCGCCATGGGTCTGGCGGGCTTATGGGAGCTGTTCAAGAACTCCAACGGCATTCAGTTTGTCCAGGGGAGCACGCAGAAGTTCGTCACCTTTGGCAAGTCGACTATCGACATCCTGGGCCAGAAGTTGGAGTACACGGGTGGTCTGCTGCTCTCCACCTCGGCGGCCTCGCCGGCGCTGATAGGTGTCGGCTACATCGTCGGTCTGCGGGTATCGGCGATTCTCTTTGCGGGCGCCGTGATGGGTTGGCTGTTGTTCGTTCCGCTGGCGGTCTTCCTCAACCCGGCCTTTGCCTCCGAGTTAGGCACCCAGCAGTCGTCGATCGCGCTGGCCAACGCTGTCTGGTCGAATCAGATCCGGCCGCTGGCGGTGGGAACAATGATCGTGGCCGCCTTCTACACCCTCTACACTCTCCGCAAATCGCTGGTGGCTGGCATCTCGAAGGCGCTCAAGGACATCAACATGGGCAAGGCCGATGCCACCGGAGATCGCACCGAGATCGACTTGGATTTCAAGAAGGTGTTCGTGGCGATCGGTGTCATGGCGGTGGCGACGTTCTTTCTCTACTACTACTTTGCACAGAATCTGGGTGGGGCGTTGATTCTCACCGCCGTCATGGTGGTTTTGGGCTTTCTCTTTGCGGCCGTGGCCGGCTACCTGGTGGCGCTCATTGGTAGCTCCAACAATCCCATTTCGGGGCTCACTCTGAGCGCGCTCCTGATCTCTGCCGTGCTCATGGTCTTTCTCGGACTGACCGATGTCCATGGCGTAGCGGCGGTCCTGGGGGTGGCGGGGGTCGTCTGCTGTGCGGCGGGTATCGCCGGCGACATGATGCAGGACCTCAAGGTAGGACACATCCTCGGTGGCACGCCTTGGAAGATGCAGGTCGGCGAGCTCATCGGTGTGGTGTTCGCTGCTTTCATACTGGCGTTCCCGCTCATCGCCCTGGACAAGGTCTACACCATCGGCTCGGCAGAGCTACCGGCTCCCCAGGCGGGGCTGATGGCGCTGATGGCCAACGGCATCGTCGGTGGCGAGATGGCCTGGCCGCTGGTGATCGTCGGCATGTTCCTGGCCTTCGGTCTCATCCTCATCGGCTCTCCGTCACCCATGCTCATCGCGGTGGGGATGTACCTGCCGTTCGAGTCCACCGCCGCCATCTTTGTCGGCGGTCTCATCAAATGGGGGCTGGAAGTCTGGATGGATCGGCGGAACGCCACCGAGGAGGAAAAGACCCGAGCGGAGAACACCGGGATCCTCATGTCATCGGGCTTTATCGCCGGTGAGGCGCTGATGGCCGTGGCCCTTGCCTTCCTGGTGCTGGGTGGTGACTTCTTCCCCAAGCTGCTCGAGATTCACGAGCGGCTTGCCGGTGGTATCACCCCGCAGTTCTGGCTGAGTCTGTTGATCTATCCGGTGCTGCTCTATCTGCTGATAGTGCTGCCCAGCCGCATAGGGCAGAGTGGCGACCTGCCGGCTGCCAAAGTGGAGTGATCGCCAATCATGGGAGCTCATGGGACCGCCTCCTCGCTGGGAGGCGGTTTCTTTTAGATGCGACTTCTCTGAGATGCGACGATCCAGAAAGGACCCGCTGGGGGAGATCAATCTGCTGGAGCTGGCACCCGTCCGGGCAGCTCGCTGGCGGCAGGACGGGGATCGGGTGGTGGTCGAGAGACCCAAGCCCCGGGCGGGCTTTCCCCGCATCCTCCTGGAGTGGCTCTCTTACCTGATGGCGGTAAAGAATCTGCGTCTCGACGAGGTCGGCAGCTTCGCCTGGCAGCTCCTGGACGGCGAGCACACCGTCGGCCAGGTGGCAGCGGCGCTCCGCCAGCGATTTGGCGATCGAGTGGAGCCGGCCGAGGAGCGGCTGGGGCATTTGGTTCGTCTGCTCCGCCAGGAAGGACTGCTCGCCTATCGGGAGTGGGACCCGATGCCCGACCTGGGCCAAGACGAACACCCGTCCGGGCAGACCTGAGGGCTGCTAAGATCGACAACCGAGGATGCGGCCCGAGGGTGACCCGAGCGGTCGCCAGCTGTCTCTCGGCATCCCGACACGATTTGTCTACTGCATATACAGGCACGGAGGGCACGGCGTGAATCCGTGGTGGTTGAAGCCTACGGCCGAGGAGGAACCGGCCGCAGAGAAGAGTCCCGGGAGGAAGCGAGAAGACACTCCCGACAAGCCCAAATCCAAGCCAAAGAGCGGTGCCTCCGATCACCCGAGGACGACGGCCCAAAGGCCGCGGGGGAGAAAGAAACCGGCTGGCAGAGGCCGGCCAAAGACCGCCGGGGTACCGCGAGTGGCTTTGCTCTGCGACCCGGAGTCCTTGACCCGGGGGTTGTCGGAGGGGGAGATCGCGGTCCTCGATCTCAAGCCGGCCCTCCAGCGACTTCTGGAGACGGGCAAGATGGTGGTTCAGAGGGCCTATGCCGACTGGGAAGGGGACCTCGACTTTCAAGCCGCCTGCCGCGAGGCCGGCTTCGAGCTGATCGCTACTCCCGAGGGAGGGGCCTCGGCGGGCGCTGCCGGCATCCAGCTTGCGGTCGACGCCATGGATCTCTGCCATGCCAGGGACCCCGTCGACACCTTTGTCCTGATTTCGGGTGACGCCAACCTTACCCCCCTGGTCTCGAAGCTGAAGGAGAGCAAGAGAAAGGTGCTGGGTGTCGGATTCGAGAAGAGCTCTTCGCAGACTCTGGTGGACATGTGCGATAGCTATCTTTTCTGCGATGTCATGGGGGAGGAAGAGTCGCCCGCGCCCGAGCCGCCCGCGCCCGAGCCGCCCGCACCCGAGCCAGCCACACCCGAGCCGATCGGTCCGGCTGGGATTCACGAAGAGGCGATGGCGCTCATGGTCGAGGCTATCGAGACTCTGGTGGACGAGAACGCAGGTGTCCTTTGGGGCTCGGTCATCAAGCAGGCCATCCAGCGGAATCTGCCTGAGTTTACCGAGACGGAATTCGGCTTCTCCAGCTTCACCGAGTTATTGGAAGAGGCCGAGCGGCGCAAGCTCATCAAGCTCAAGAAGGACGAGCGGTCGGGCACCTACATGGTCACCGGATTCTCACCCCGCTAGCAGGGTCCGCAGGGGCCAAAACCGGCACTTGATGGAAGCGGTAGAGAGCTCGGGTTCAACCGCTTGAGGTCCGGGTTCTTGTGATCATTTCCCTTGACAAGCAAATGCCATAAAATCAAAAGTTTGAAAGTCGTGCACGGCAAGTGATATCTTCTCGCCTGCCTTCGGAAAGCAAGCTATGACTACAGCCCACATGGAGGTGTTCGAAGAGGAGCTCGGACGTCTCGAAGCTGCCCTGAACCGCCTGCGGCACGACTCCAACGCCAAGGCGGTCTTTCTTATCGACAAGAACGGCCAGCAGATTGCGGCGGCCGGAGACGTGGAGGACTTCGACAGCACCTCCCTGGCTTCTCTGACTGCCGGCAATGTCGCCGCCACAGACGGCCTGGCCAAGCTTATCGGTGAGCGGGAGTTCTCAGTCCTTTTCCACGAAGGCAAGCGGGATCACATTCACATCTCGATCGTCGCCAAGCGAGCCATTCTTCTGGTCATCTTCGACGAACGCTCCTCTCTGGGCCTGGTGCGGTTGCGGGTCAAGAGGGCAAGCGCCGAGATGGATCGGATCTTCGACGACATGACCAGGAAGAGCGAGCAGGGCCCCGAGGGGAGGGTTGAGCCGAGTCCGTTTGCCGAGATCACCGACGAGGACATCGACTCTCTGTTCAGCGATTGAATGGAGATGAAGCCGGCCTCGCTCACAGGGCTGCAAGCAGGAGCCGTGGAGCGAGATGCCGGCTTGTTCGTTCTAGCTAGCAGCGGGGAAGGATAAGCCAGAGTCCTTGCCATGACGTTTATCAACTACGCCGCCAAGGAGATCAACTGCAAGATCGTCTACTACGGTCCCGGTCTTGGTGGGAAGACCACCAATCTGCAGCACATCTTCACCAAGACGGCGCCCGAGCGCAAAGGCAAGATGATCTCGCTGGCGACCGAAGCCGATCGGACCCTCTTTTTCGACTTTCTGCCCCTGGACCTGGGCACGATCCGGGGCTTCACCACTCGATTTCACCTCTACACCGTCCCTGGCCAGGTTTTCTACGACGCCTCTCGCAAGCTGATTCTCAAGGGTGTGGACGGGGTCGTATTTGTTGCCGACAGCCAACGTGAGCGCATGGAAGCCAACGTCGAGTCGATCCGCAATCTCGAGGCCAACCTGAAGGAACATGGCTTCGACCTGTCCGCGATCCCGTACGCACTCCAGTTCAACAAGCGTGATCTTCCCAACGTCATGCCGGTGGACGAGATGTATAGGATGCTGAACTTCAAACGCGAGCCCACTTTCGAGGGGATCGCGCCCCAGGGGGTCGGCGTCTTCGACACCCTGAAAGCTGTAGCCAAACAGATCTTGATCGAACTGCGAAAGAAATAGAGATAAGAGAGGGAAAATGGCGAAACGCTGGAAGAAGGAGGACGTCACCTATCTCAAGCGCTATGCAAAGAAGAAGAAGCTCGATGAGCTGGCAGAGCGCTTCAAGACCGACAGCGATACGGTTCAGAAGAAGCTCGACGAGCTGAGCATTCTGGCACTCGATAGTCCACCCAAAGCTCACGCGGTCGACCCGGACCTGCTCAAGATCTACGAACAGGGGCTCAAGGCCTTCCATCAGAAGAAGTGGAAAGCAGCGTCGGATCTCTTTACCCGGGTTCTGGATGGGACCGATCAGGTCGAGTTCGCCAACAGGGCCAGGCGGTACATCGAGATGTGTCGCCGGCAGCTGCAGGCTTCATCTTCCGCGCCTCGCGACACTGATCCTTTCCTGATGGCCGTCTACGAGCGGAATCGAGGGAATTACGAAGAGGCGTTGGATCTTTGCAGCCGTGGCGGCCGCCAGGGAAAAGACGAGCGATTCGCCTATCTGGCGGCATCGCTGCTGGCGATAATGGGCGAAGAGGATGAGGCGGCCCAGATGTTGGCCCAGGCCATAGAGCTGAATCCGAAAAACCGAATTCATGCCTACCACGACTCCGACTTCGACTCGTTGAGAGAGAGCTCGGATCACAAGCAACTCTTCGAACAGGATTGAAAATGGCGGGCCGGGCACTGCCCACGGCGGCGGTGATACTTGCCGCGGGCAAGGGGACCCGGATGCACTCGGCACGCCCCAAGGTGCTGCACCGGGTGGCGGGCCAGCCGCTGCTGGCCTGGGTCCTTAGAGCCGCCCGCGAGGCCGGCTGCCAGCGCCTATTCGTGGTGGTGGGGCATGGGGCAGCCCAGGTTCAGGCAGAGCTGGACGCCGAAGACGTCACCTGGGTCGAGCAGCACGAGCAGCTAGGCACAGGTCATGCCCTGGCGCAGGTAGAAGAGCACCTGGAGGGGCCGGCCCAGCTGTTGGTGCTGTCCGGGGACGTGCCGTTGGTCTCGTCCTCGACGCTCGTGGGGCTGGTAGAGGGTGCAAGCCGCTGCTGGGGTGCGATGGCGGTGGCCGATCTGCCGGATCCGGGGTCACTCGGTCGGGTCGTCGCCGGTGGCGACGGCCGCCTCGAGCGGATCGTCGAAGCGCTCGACGCCACCGAAGAAGAGTTGGCCATCCGACGGGTAAACGCCGGTCTCTACGCCCTGCCGGCGCCGGCGATCTTCTCTCACCTGGCCGAGCTCGAGACCGACAACGCCAAGGGAGAGCTCTATCTGACCGACGCCCTGACGGCGGCCGCCGCGGCAGACCGTGAGGTGGCACTGTTTGACCTGCCGGATGCGAGCGAAGCGTGGGGGGTCAACGACCGACGGGATCTGGTGCGAATCCACCGCGAAGTGCTGCGACGAAAGACAGATCAGTTGATGGCGGCCGGTGTGACGATCCTCGACCCGGAGGTGACCACTGTCGAATGGGATGTGAAGGTCGGTGCGGACACCGTGATTCATCCGCAGGTCTTGTTGGCGGGCTCCACCCGGATCGGCAGCGGCTGTGTGCTCCATCAGGGGGTCTGGATGCGAGACTCCTCGATCGGCGACAATGTTGCGGTGGAGCCCTACAGTGTTCTCGACGGTGCCGAGGTGAGCGATTCCTGTCGCGTCGGTCCCTTTGCCCGTCTGCGGCCGGGCGCGGTTCTTCTCACTGGGGCTCGTGTCGGCAATTTCGTCGAGGTCAAGAACTCACGACTGGGTGAGGGGGTAAAAGCCAATCACCTGACCTATCTCGGGGACACCTCGGTGGGACCGGGATCGAATGTCGGAGCCGGGGTTGTGACCTGCAACTATGACGGGCAGGCCAAGCATCACACCAAGATCGGGCGCAACGCCTTTATCGGAAGCGATACCATGTTGGTGGCTCCGGTCGAGGTGGGAGACGATGCCGTCACCGCGGCCGGCTCGGTGGTAAACAAAGATGTTCCGCCCGGGGCCCTGGCGATCGAGAGGACCGAGCAGCGGAATATCCTCGGCTGGGCCAAACGGCGCATCGCCTGGCGCAAGAACAAGAAGAAGATCTGAGTCCTTGATATGTGTGGAATCGTCGGCTATGTAGGGCAGCGTGAGGTCGTCCCACTTCTGCTCAATGGTCTGCGCAGCCTCGAATACCGGGGCTACGACTCGGCCGGCGTGGTGGTGCTCAGGGACGGCAGGCTCGAGGCCGTAAAGGCCGAGGGCAAACTGGATCGGCTGATCGAGAAGCTCGACGAGCAGCCGCTGAGGGGAGCCTACGGACTGGGTCACACCCGCTGGGCGACCCATGGTGTGCCTTCGGAGAGGAACGCCCATCCGGTTGTGGATGCCAAGCGGCGTGTGGCGCTCATCCACAACGGCATCATCGAGAACTTTCTGCCGCTCAAGGAGGAGTTG
>SBFI01000343.1 GCA_006227875.1 Acidobacteriota bacterium | reverse complement strand
CACCGAAGTGGTCGTCATGTCCTTTTGCGTCGAACGAATCAGCTGCCCGATGGTGGCACTGGTCATGGGGTCGAGACCCGTTGTCGGTTCGTCGAAAAGCACCACCTCCGGATCCAACGCCAGCGATCGGGCCAAGGCGACCCGCTTCTTCATCCCCCCGGACAGATCCGCGGGCAGCAGATCATCGACACCGCTGAGACGCACCATGGCGAGCTTCTTCTCGACAATCTCGGCGATCTCGTCGTCGGCGAGATCGGTGTGCTCGCGCAGCGGGAAGGAGACATTTCCATACACCGTTCCGGAGTCGAATAGCGCGCCGCCCTGGAAGAGCATGGCCACCCGGCGACGCAGGGGGACGAGCTCGCTTTCTTCCAAGGTGGTGATCTCCGTGCCGTCGAAGACGACCGAGCCGCTATCGGGCTTCTCCAGACCGTTGAGTTGTCTCAAGGTCACACTCTTGCCCGACCCGGAGCGGCCGAGGATGACCAGCGATTCACCGGCATAGACCTCGAAGTCGATGCCGTCGATGACGAGATTGTCGCCATAACTCTTGGTCAGTCCGCGAATGGTGAAGATGGCTTCTGGCACGGCTAGCTCCGAGCGGTTACCCCTCAAAACACAATGTAGAAGAGCTTGGTGAGGAAGAAGTCCGAGACCAGAACGAGGATGGAAGCCATGACGACCGTGTTGGTGGTCGCCCGCCCGACCCCGTCGGCTCCACCGCTGGCGTAAAGGCCATTGTAGCAGCCGATTATGGCTATGAAATAGGCAAAGAAGAAGGACTTGCCGATGCCGCTCGAGACATCCTGGAGCGTCAGCGCGTCTAGAACGTCGTTGATGTAGAAGCCGGCCGTCAGCTGCAGCTGGCCCATGGCGACGATGAGACCCCCCAGGATTCCCAGCAGATCTCCCAGAACGGTGAGCGCGGGGAGCATGACCAGGGTGGCGATCAGCTTGGGGACCACCAGCTTCTTGACCGGGTCGGCCGCCATCGACCGCATGGCGTCGATCTGCTCGGTGACCTTCATCGTGCCCAGCTCGGCCGTCATGCCGGCGCCGATGCGGCCGCCGACGATGAGCGCCACCAGCACCGGCCCCAACTCACGCACCAGGGACTTGGAGACCACGGTACCGATGTAGTACTTCACGCCGATCGAAGGCAGGCTGTAGGCTGTCTGGAGAGCGAGGACCATGCCGGTAAAGATCGTCGTGATGGCGGCTACCCCCAGCGAGCGCACCCCTATCTGCTCCATCTCCCGGATCCACAGCCGCAGCTCGTAGGGCGGAGCGATGGCCGCCTTGAAGGCATGAGCGCTGAGCAGGCTGAGCTGCCCCGTCACGCGGAGTGGGGTCTGAAGCGAGGTCTTGAGACTCATCAACCGGTGGACTTCCGCGGATAGAATAGCCCCCTCGGGCCATCGCGACGCAATTCCGTTACGGGCGATCGGCAGGCAATAAGAGACCGCGCTGCCGAAGAGTGGGGATTGTAGCAATTGGCCTCGAGGTACTCGCCAATGACAACAAACGACGGCAAACAAAAGCCAGACAAGGGGCCCGGTGCCCTGGCCACGCTGGTGGCGACCATCGGGGGCAATGTCTATATCCTCTTTGGCACCATCGTCTGTGCGATCGTGGCGATCCTGGTGAGCTGGATCCCACCCCGGGGGAATTGGACTTTTTTTGTTGCCAGGATCTGGAGCCGGGGGCTGCTGGCTTCGAGTGGCGTCCGCCTCGAGGTGGACAACGAGACCCCGCTCGATCCCAACCGGCCCTCGGTCTACATGTCCAACCACCAGAGCCTCTACGACATCCCGGCGCTGACCGTCTCTCTGCCCGGACAGACGCGCTTTCTAGCCAAGCGGAGTCTCTTCCGCATTCCGATCTTTGGCTGGTCGATCAAGGCGGGGGGCTTTATCAGCATAGACCGCGAGGACCGGAGTAAGGCACGGGAGGCCTTCGCCGCAGCGGTCCAGCGGCTGCAGGCCGGGAGCTCCGCCATGGTCTTCCCCGAAGGGACCAGGTCGGAGGACGGCTCGCTGGGTCCCTTCCAGCGGGGTGGCTTTCTGCTAGCGCTCAAGGGCGGGCTGCCGATCGTCCCCGTCGGTATCAGCGGCAGCCTGGCGGTTCAGCCAAAGGGCTCGCATATTGTCCGTCCGGGCCGCATCACCCTGCGCTACGGCCGTCCGATAGACGCTGCCGAATACGGGCTCAGCCGCAAGCGAGAGCTCGAGCAGGTCGTGCGCGGGGAGATTGCACGGTTGGCCGGGCTGGAGGAGCCATCATCACTCGGTTAGGGCTGGGATAGACTTGGAGCCTCCAAAAAGTGCCTACGAGACAAGGATCGGATATATGGAAAACAAGGTTTGGGACCTGCTGAAGGAGGTGAGATTCCCCGGTATGAGCCGGGACATCGTCTCGTTCGGTTTTGTCGACAGAGTGAAGGTGGACGGGGATCGGGTGGTTGTCGATCTGGCCATTGCCACCCACAACCGGGCGAGCGCCGACCAGGTGAGGGACGACGTGGAAGAGCTGCTCAAAGAGCGCCTGGAGGGTGCCGAGATCGAGGTCAACCTGGAGACAGTGACGCCGCCCGCCGCCGCCCAGCAGGGTGTGGTCCAGGACGAGAATCTGCTGCCCGAGGTGCAGCACGTGGTGGCGGTTGCCAGCGGCAAGGGAGGGGTCGGCAAGTCGACGGTAGCGGCGAATCTAGCGGTCAAACTGGCACAGATGGGCTACCGGGTGGGGCTGCTCGATGCCGACATCTATGGGCCCTCGTTGCCGATGATGTTTGGCATCCAGGAGAACCCGGTCGTCCAGGACAACCGCCTCCAACCCTTCGAGCGGCACGGCGTAAAGCTCATGTCGCTGGGGTTTCTGCTGGATGTGGACACACCGGTCATCTGGCGGGGACCGATGGTGGTGCGGGCGATCGAACAGATGCTGGGAGATGTCGACTGGGGTCCGCTCGACTATCTCATCGTCGATCTGCCCCCCGGCACCGGTGACGCGCAGCTGACCATCAGCCAAAAGATCCCGATGTCGGGTGCGGTGATCGTCACCACCCCCCAGGACATCGCGCTGATCGATGCGCGCAAGGGCCTGGCCATGTTCCGCAAGGTGAATGTCCCGGTGGTCGGGATTATCGAAAACATGTCCACCTTTGTCTGTCCCCACTGTGGTGAGGAGACCGCGATCTTCAAGCAGGGTGGAGGCGAGCGCACCGCTGAGATCCTGGGTTGCCCCTTCCTCGGGCGGGTGCCGCTCGACCCGGCCATCGTCGAGGGGGGGGATACCGGTGAGCCGATCGTCGTCTCGCAGACCGAGGGTCCCCACACCGAGGCCTTTGCGCGGCTGGGTGAAGCTGTGGTCGCCGAGGTGAGCAAGCATCAGGCGAAGAAGATATCCATCTTCTGAGCCGGCGACCTAACCTGCATCATTCATGAGCCCCACGGCATAATGTCGCGATCGACCACCATCTCGGGCCGTACTCGGACTTCGCATCCTC
>SBFI01000039.1 GCA_006227875.1 Acidobacteriota bacterium | reverse complement strand
ATGGTCGGGACGGCGAGATTTGAACTCGCGACCCCCTGAACCCCATTCAGGTGCGCTACCAGGCTGCGCCACGTCCCGACCGAGGGAACTGCTACAGCTGTGTAAAACCCGTTCTACTCGAGGAGCTTCAGAATCGCCTGCGCTTCCTTGAGCGCCTTCCGCACTCCCTTGCGAAGCATCTCTATCTGCTTCTCGGCCTCGGTGTCAACCCCCGAGGTCTTCTTCGCCTTTTTCTTGGCGGCCTTCGTCGTCGCCTTTTTCGCTGTGGCCTTCTTCGCAGTCGGCTTCTTGGCCGCCGCCTTTTTGGCCGCCGGCTCCTCGGCCGCCTCTTCTACTTCGGGCTCGGGGGGCGGCGGCTTCTTGTGGGTCGGTTTGACCTCGCCGGTGACCAGCTCGGCCTCGAGCTTCTTCTTGGCGCCGGCGATGGTAAAGCCCTCGTCGTAGAGGAGCTCTTTGACGCGGCCGATGACCTGGAGGTCCTTTTCGCTGTAGACCCGCTGCCCCGACTTGCTCTTGCTGGGTCTCAGCGCCGAGAACTCGGTCTCCCAGTAACGCAGCACATAGGGCTGTATGTCCAGCATTTTGCAGGCTTCGCCGATCTTGTAGTAGAGCTTCTTGGCCACTGGCTACTCTCCCCCTGGTTGAGAATCCCGCTCCTGTCGGCGCCGCTGGAGCAACCGTTTGAGCTTTTTCGACGGTCTGAAGCTTAGCCCCTTGTGCGCCGGTATGTAGATCTTCTCACCACTCGATGGGTTGATCCCGGCCCGACCCTGACGCTCAGTGACCTCGAAGACACCAAAATTCTGGATCTTCACCGGACGGCCATCCAACAGACTCGTCTTGACCGTGCCCAGGATGACTTCGACGACCTCTGAAGCCTCCTGTCGGGTAAGGCCGCCGTGCAGCTCGTAGACGACGTCGGAAAGCTCCGCCCGGGTCAATCCCCGGCGGGTTTTACCCCCCTTGTCACGCCTGCCCAACGCCGCTGCTCTCCGTGCAAAAACCTAAAGTAGATTCTCAAAGAATCTCCATTAAGTATACGTGCCCATTTTCGCATCAGCAACCCACTTTTTCACTCTCTATCACCCTTTTTGCGGACCACCAGCCGCACCGGCACACCCTTCAAATCGAGCTCTCGGGTGACCCTGTTTTGGAGGTAACGGCGATAGCTCGAGCCACGGGTGAGGGGGTGGTTGGCAAAGAGCATGAAGGTGGGTGGACCGGTTCCCACCTGGGTGGCGTAGTAGAGCTTCCAGGGCTTGCCACGCACCGCCGGTGGGTGGTGCCGGCGCACCGATTCTTCGAACAGCCGGTTGATCGCCGAGGTACCCAGCCGGGTGTTGAAGGACACCAGAGTCTCCTCGACCGCCGGGAAGATCTTGCCGACGCCACGGGCCGAGAGCGCCGAGACGTTGACCCGCCGGGGGTTATTCAGCACCTCGTCCAGCCGCGGCCAGCTCTCTTCCAGCTTTTCCCGCTTGGCGGGATCGATAAGGTCCCATTTGTTGACCAACACGACGGCGGCCCGCCCCAGCTCCCAA
Source organism: Acidobacteriota bacterium (assembly GCA_006227875.1). Taxonomy (GTDB): domain Bacteria; phylum Acidobacteriota; class Thermoanaerobaculia; order Multivoradales; family JAHEKO01; genus M0029. The sequence goes on along the minus strand of SBFI01000039.1, from coordinate 1,967 downwards.
ATGGTGCCGGCGATGGCCAGGTCACCGGTGGTGACCCCGGCCTCGGCGTCGATGACCAGCAGCGCCAGATCGGCCCGCTCCACCTGCCGCCGGGCCATCATGATCGCCAGCTCCTCGGGCGCTTCGGCCACCCGGCTGCGACGGCGTATGCCGGCGGTGTCGATGAGGAGATAGGTCCGCTCTTCCCGCTCGAGCACCGAGTCGACCGGGTCGCGGGTAGTGCCGGCCTCGGGTGAGACCAGCGCCCGCGGCTCACCCACCAGCCGGTTGAGCAACGACGACTTGCCGACATTCGGGCGGCCGACGATCGCCAGCCTGGGGGCCTCGGGGACCTCCTCCTCCACACGCTCGGGCAAGAGCTCCGCGAGCGCCTCGGAGAGGGCTTCCATGCCTCGGCCGTGCTCGGCCGAGATCAGCACCTGGGGGTCGATACCGAGACCGTAGAACTCGGCAAAGGAATCTTTGGCGGCATGGGTGTCGGACTTGTTGACCGCCAGTACCGCCGGTTTGCCATAGCGGCGGAGCTCCTCCCAGACCTGGCTGTCGGCCGGTAGAAGCCCCTCCTTGCCGTCGACCATGAAGACGAGCAGATCACTCTCCTCCACCGCCAACAGCACCTGCTGGTTGAGACCCAGGGGGTCGTCGCCCGGAACCAGACCCCCGGTGTCGACCAGCACCGCCTGGCGGTTGTCGCCGAGAGTCGCCAGCCCGGTGACCCGGTCGCGGGTCACCCCCGGCTGGTCGTGGACGATGGCCTTGCGCCTGCCCAGCAGGCGGTTGAACAGGGTCGACTTCCCCACATTCGGCCGACCCACGATGGCCACCGTCGGTGTTACGGACATGATTGGGCTTCTCTAATCTTGGATCGTCCGGAAGAGCACCCGCCAGCGATCCTCGTTCCGTTTGAGCTGGTACTTGACCCGGTTGCTCTGTCCCAACTCCTCGGCCAGGACCTCCTCGGTGCCGACCGCCAGGATCTGGAGGTCCCAGACCTCCACGGTGGTGACAAAGGCGTTGGAGTAGTTCCAGACATTGACGTCTTCGATGGTGATCTGGCGAAAGGTGGGCACCAGCCGCCGGCCCTGGGAGGAGAGATCATCCAGACGCTTCATCACCCGGGACATCTCTTTCTCCACCGCCCACTCCCGCAGCAGCTCCAGATTGCCGGTGGCGTAGGCCTCACCCAACAGCGGCAGATAGACCTCGAGGTCGGCCTTGATCTCGTCCCGATTCACCTCCTGCCGCTCGGTCGAGGGCCCACAGCCGGCAGCCACCAGCAGAGCAAGAGTCAGGGCTGCAACCGCTTGTCTCATGCGGCAAGTCTAACTCAGCGCCGCGGTCGCAAGCGGCGTCGCCGGGGCTGGCGAGGCTCCGGCATGCCGACCACTTTGAGCTCGAGACCGCGCTGGCGGGGGTTGACGCCGGTCAGCTGGACCCGAACTTCGTCGGCGAGGCGGAAGACCCGCTCCTTCTCCTGTCCCACCAGCCGATGAGCCTCGGGGTCGAAGATGTAGTAGTCGTCCGCGAGAGTGCGGATGGGCACCAGGCCGTCGACAAAGTAGTCGGCCAGCTGGACAAAGAGCCCAAACGGCTGCACCCCGGTCACCCGCCCCGAGAACTCCTCCCCGACGCGGCCGGCCAGAAAGCGCACCAGCTTCCACTGCAGCAGCTCGCGCTCCGAGCGCTCGGCCCGCCGCTCGGTATTGCTGGTGTGGGCGGCGATGCCGGGGAGCCGCTCGGTTAGCCGGGTGGACTCGGCCTCGCGGGCGGCACTGCCGGCGAGCAGTTCTTTCAAACCCCGATGGACCAGCAGATCGGGGTAGCGACGGATGGGCGAGGTGAAGTGGGTGTAGTAGCGCGAGCCCAGGGCGTAGTGACCGCGGCACTCGGGGTCGTACAGCGCCTGCTTCATGGCTCGCAGCACCAGGCTGGAGACAAAGGGCTCCTCCTCCTTGCCCTCCACCCGC
>SBFI01000453.1 GCA_006227875.1 Acidobacteriota bacterium | reverse complement strand
CGGGTACCCAATTGGGCGGAGAGCTGGGCCGACAAGGGGATTCACGCGCTGCTGTTTCTCGTGCTGGCGGCTTTGCTCCTCAATTCGGCTCGCGCCATCACGGCCATTCATCGGCCCTTTGCGGCCGTCCTGGCGGGAACGCTGACCTACGCGCTGATGCTCGAGCTGCTGCAGACCCAGGTATCGGGCCGGGGTCTGGAACCGATGGATTTCGTGGCCGGGGGCATAGGCGCGATGGTAGGTCTGGCGATCGCCTCCATTCGGGGGTCGACCTCGCCGCCATAAGAGGTACCAAAAGGGGTTCTGAGACTCTTGCTGTCGTTTGTCTTCACCGGTAGTACTTATGAGGGGAAGCTCTTGAGTGGAGTCACTCCCCGCTCTTTCTGGTTGTGGCGGTTGTCAGGTGGAGTCAAGGCCAGAAAATAGGGCAATAATCGAGTACCAAGTGGACAAGGCCCTGGAGCCCTGGAATATCCCGAGGGATTGGAGCCGTGCAGCCTACTTACTCGAAATCTCGACGAGCCCATGGTCGATCAGCTTGTCGAGCAGGCCCGAAAGGTCGTGGCGTAGATCTTCGGGCTCCACTTCATATTCCGACAGAAGCAGGTCGTAGGCTTCCTGGATGGAGCCGGTGGTGGTCAGCGCCTGCCAGAAGGAGGTGCCGGTCTCGTCGAGACCGAAGTAGGTGCCGCTGGCGAGGTTGAGGAGGACGGCTTCGTCCGCCAGTTCGCGGAAGAGCGTGTGCTGGGGGACGGAGACCTTGCTGGCGAAGTCGGGCACGGTTCGACTCTAACACCCGGCCGGCGGGCACCGCGCGCCGCAGGCGCGTGGTCGGGCCGGCCGCTTCAACGGCCCATGAGTTCTGTTAATCTTCGGCGCCAGCAATCATGAAAGTCACCGAGCACCTCGAGCGGGCGACCAAGCCCCTGATCAGCTACGAGATCATTCCGCCGTTGCGGGGTGGGAATGTGCAGGACCTTCTGGGGCTGATCGAGGACCTGGCGCCCTACGAGCCGCCGTTCATCGACACCACCAGCCACGGTGCCGAGGTCAGCTACGAGGAGACAGCCAGCGGCATCGAGCGCAAGGTCAAGCGCAAGCGCCCCGGAACCTTGGGTGTCTGTGCGCTCATCCAGAACAAGTACAACATCGACGCCGTGCCCCACGTGCTGTGCCTTGGCTTCACCCGCGAGGAGACCGAGGACTTTCTCATCGAGCTCAACTATCTCGGCATCGACAACGTGCTCGCCATTCGCGGTGACGAGAACGGCTTTCGCAAGCCGCTTCAGTACGGCCGCAGCGCCAACGAGTACGCCTCGGATCTCGTCAAGCAGATCGCCGACATGAATCGGGGCAAGTACATCGAGGAGAGTCTGGTGGACGCCGAGGCCTCGGACTACTGCATCGGGGTAGCCGGGTATCCGGAGAAGCATTTCGAAGCGCCCAACATGGAGACCGATCTTCGCTACACCAAGGCCAAGGTCGATGCCGGCGGCGACTACATCGTCACCCAGATGTTCTTCGACAACCAGTACTACTTCGACTATGTCGAGGCCTGCCGCCGGATCGGCATCGAGGTGCCGATCATCCCCGGCATCAAGATCCTGACCACCAAGAACCAGCTCAAGTCGATCCCCAAGAAGTTCTTTTGCGAGATCCCCAGCGATCTGGCCGACGAGGCCGAGGCGGCCAAGCCCGAGCAGGTGCTCGAGGTCGGGGTGGAGTGGGCGCGAAGACAGGCCGAGGATCTGCTCAACCGTGGCGTGCCGTCGCTGCACTTCTATCTGATGCAGAGCTCCAAGGCGGTCACCATGTTGATGGATCGGTTGAAGCCGTAGGGGTTTGACAGCAACTCTGCTGTCCACTACTCTTTTCCTTGCATCGAGAGCGGTCCGGTTGGAACCGGACTCGGCAACCTGGGACGGACACCCAAGGTGCCAGCTCGCGGAGACGCGAGGATGTGGCCGCGGATAAAGCGGCAACCAACTGTCCGAGGAAGACACCCGCTCTCGTCGTTTTTGACGAAGCGGGGTTTTTGTTATGAGCGAGTTTCGGATGGACGTTCCCATCCCCGAGGCCCCCAAGGGTCGCGAGGGGCGCACCCAGGCCCTTCTCGAAACACTCGAGGAGCGGGTGATGGTGATGGACGGTGCCACCGGCACCGGTCTCCAGGCGGCGAACCTCACAGCCGGGGACTTCGGTGGTCCGGAGCTCGAGGGCTGTAACGAGAATCTCTGCCGCACCCGGCCCGACGTCATCGAGCAGCTTCACGCCTCCTATCTCGAAGCCGGTGCCGACATCGTCGAGACCAACAGCTTTGGCGGCACCCCGCTGGTGCTGGCCGAGTACGGTCTGGCCGATCAAGCTTTCGAGCTCAACCGGGAGGCCGCCCGGCTGGCACGGGTGGCCTGTGCTCGTTTCGACGAGCCGGGGCGGCTCCGTTTTGTCTGTGGCTCGATGGGGCCGACGACCAAGGCCATCTCGGTGACCGGTGGGGTGACCTTCGAGGAGCTCGCCGAGCACTACCGGGTGCAGGCCCTCGGTCTGATGGCCGGCGGCGCCGACTATCTACTGCTCGAAACCTGTCAGGACGGGCGCAACATCAAAGCGGGTGCCGTGGGAATCCTCGCCGCCTTCGAGCAGGCCGGGTGGCGTCTACCGGTGGCGGTGTCGGTGACCATCGAAGCCACCGGCACCATGCTCGCCGGCCAGGATGCCGAGGCGCTGGCGGTGTCGCTGCTCCACGCCGACCTCTTCTACCTCGGCCTCAACTGCGCCACTGGGCCGGAGTTGATGAGCGAGCATCTACGTACCCTCTCTGAGCTGGCGCGGGTCCCCGTGGCCTGTGTGCCGAACGCCGGTCTGCCCGACGAGGAGGGCGTCTACCACGAGGGCCCGGCCGAGTTCACCGAGATCTTCAGCCGTTTCTTCGACCAGGGGTGGCTCAACCTGGTGGGCGGGTGCTGCGGCACCACACCGGAGCACGTGACGGCCTTGGTCGAGCTGGCCGCGGGCCACCGGCCGCGACCGATACCCCATCACCAGCGCAGTCTCATCTCCGGCATCGAGGCGGTGGAGCTGACCGCCGACAACCGACCGCTGCTGGTGGGAGAGCGCACCAACGTCCTGGGCAGCCGCAAGTTCAAGCGGCTGGTGGCGGAGGGTGACTGGGAGGCGGCGGCCGAGGTGGGTCGCGCCCAGGTGCGGGGCGGCGCCCAGGTGCTCGACATCTGCATGCAGGATCCGGACCGGGACGAGATCGCCGACATGGAGCGGTTTCTGGACCGGCTGGTGCGGATGGTCAAGCCGCCGTTGATGATCGACTCGACCGATGCCGCGGTGATGGAGCGGGCGCTGACCTGGTGCCAGGGCAAGTCGGTTTTGAACTCGATCAACCTGGAGGAGGGGCGCAGCCGCTTTGACCGGGTGATTCCGCTGGCCAACCGCTTTGGCGCCGCCGTCATCGTCGGCATGATCGACGAGGAGGGGATGGCGGTGTCGGTCGAGCG
>SBFI01000305.1 GCA_006227875.1 Acidobacteriota bacterium | reverse complement strand
TCTTGAAGGTAGCCGGCATCCCCACGAGCCCGGGGACCTTCGCCGACTTTCACCAACTCCTACCCAATCTCAACGCTTAGGACCCCCCTCCCCAGGCCGCGGGGCGGTCCGGTCGTCCGAGAATTCGACCGCTTTTCTTCCTTTCTTGAATGAGTTGCACGTTATTTGAAGGTCCGACAGGCCTCGCAGGAGCGAGCATATTCTCTGAGGGTTGCAGCTATGAGTTGATAATACTGTGACTTTCTAAAAAACTCTTGACAAAGGCTCCAGGCTCCTCTACAGTTGGTCATGTTGAACGGTTTGACCGTTTAATTATTCGAACCAACAAAGACCGAGACACCGAAGATGATCCCGACACCGAGAGCCCTGGCCAGCCCTTCCTGGAATCCCGCCCAGGTTCCCTCTCCATTCCCGCCAGCCATCCTCTCTGAGTTTTCCCGCATGGCCGCCGGGGCTCTGGGTGTCGCGATTGTCTTCACAAACAGAAGCAGAAAGGAGATTTCGTGATGAAGAACCTATCGACAACTCGTGGACTGACCCTGCTCGTGGCCATCGCTCTGGTATCGGCCCCGGTCCTGGCCGGCAGCTACGCCAAGAAAGACATTGTGGACACCGCCGTCGACGCAGGCTCGTTCAACACCCTGGTTGCCGCCGTTCAGGCCGCCGGACTCGTCGACGCCCTGAAGGCCGACGGTCCCTACACCGTCTTCGCGCCCACCGACGAGGCTTTTGCCAAGCTCCCGGCAGGGACCGTGGAGAATCTGCTCAAGCCCGAGAACATCGAGCAGCTGCGCGCGGTGCTCACCTATCATGTGGTACCTGGAAAAATCATGGCCAAAGACGTCAAGAATCTGAGCGAGGGAACGACCCTTCAGGGTCAGGACCTGAGCTTCGAGATTCGCAAGGGTAAGGTCCTGGTGGACGGCGCCGAGGTGATCCAGGCCGACATCGCCACCAGCAACGGTGTCATCCACGTCATCGACGCCGTGGTGCTCCCCAACTAGCTAGATCCGCGACTGGTCCAGGCATCCGGCGAGAGAAAACGTCGGCAGCCGTGAGGAGCGACCAGCAAGGTGACCGGCCGGAGTCTTTGAGGCTCCGGCCGGTTTTTTTTGGACTCGACAATCCCCTAGGCTGCTTCTCTTGCTGCCGCTTTCCCGATGTCCCGGATGATTTTCGTGTGATGACGATGGTGAATCTTGACGAACTTGAGCCACTGGCGTGGGTTGAAGTCCCCAAGCAGAGGATGGCGGAAGGTCGCGCGGCTCGCTTGAATCTCGCCCAGCCGGGGCTCGAGCTCCTCGAACCGCGTTTTGACTTCCTCGAAGCCCGAAGCGATCTCATCCGGGGAGAGAGTTCCGGGCACTACCGCCTTGGGTGCCGTTCCCTTTCCCCGGGGAATGTACCCCGACGTCAGGATGAACCGTCCGGCGGCGGTCGGCCCTCCACTGCTCGAAGTCGACTTGCCGTCGAGAAGCTTGTCGAAGGTCACCAGAATCGTCCGGTCGGACAACAGAAGATGCTGCAAGTGCTCGCCGACACTCCAACCCGAGACCTCCTCCGCGCGTACCGGCGCCAGGTCGGGTTGGCGGGCGAGCGCCCGCAGCTCGTCGAGCTGGGTGCAAATGGCCGTGTAGGTTCTCCTGGTTGATGAAGATGGTGCCGTCGGCATGGATTCAATCCCTCAATAAGGCATCTCGTCTTCCTGCAGACCGAAGTGGTGACCGATCTCGTGGACCACGGTGTCCCTGATCTCGCGCAACAGCTCACGACGGGAGTCGCAGCAGCGCACCAGAGGACCACTGTAGATCACCACCCGATCGGGCAGCGATTCGTAAAAGGAGTCCCGCTCGGCCAGCGGAACACCATGATAGAGGCCAAAGAGCTCATCGTGTGCGGGATCGAGGCCGACCGACTCGAGATCCTCCGCCGACGGCTCCTCTTCCACCACCACCGCCACGTTGTCCATCAGGTCCGCCAGCTCGACGGGCAGACCGTCGAGCGCGCGCGAGACGAGCTCTTCGAATTCCTCTAGTGAGACGCGCATTGTCCAGCTCGTGGAACGATCGGTGGAGTATCAGGGTGGAGCAAGCTCGGCGTCAAGGGCGGTGAGGTATCCTGCTCGGCCGTGAGCCAGTCATCCGGCGCCGGTTACCTCGAGCTGATCAGATCCAACGCCAACTACCGGCGGATCTGGATCGGTGATGTGGCCTCACTGCTCGGCGACTGGATCAACGCTATCGCTCTCTATGTTCTGATAAGGGAGCTGACCGGCTCGCCGCTGGCCCTCGGGCTGGTTTTCATCACCAAGACGCTGCCGTTTGCCGTGGCCTCGCCGGTTGTCGGGCTGCTGATCGATCGCTTCAACCGGCGCCGGCTGATGATCGGCGCGGATTTGATCCGGGCGGTTCTGGTTCTCGGGTTCCTGCTGGTGGACGAGCCGGGGGAAGTCTGGGTGATTTATCTCCTGGGCTCACTCCAGATGATCGTCAGCGCGCTGTTTATTCCGGCGCGCAGCGCTTCGATTCCCAACATCACGACCGAGCGTGAGCTGCTGACGGCAAACGCTCTCTCGGCGGCGACCTGGTCGACGTTGCTGGCGGTTGGGGCGGCGGTAGGCGGCCTGTTGACCGAAGCTCTGGGGGTGAGGGCGGTTTTCGTGCTGGATAGCCTCAGCTACGTCGTCTCCGCTCTCTTTATCCTCCGCACGACCATCCCGCAGGCTACCGACAAGCCGGCGACCGGCGTTTCGATCTTGCGCCAGGCCTGGCTCGATATCGTGGCCGGCTGGCGACACATGCGAGCCCGGCCATCGATCGGGCGCATGGCTCTGGCCAAGGCCACGTGGGCGGTAGGAGGGGGTGGCCTCGTCTACATGTTGGCGCTTCTGGGGGAGAAGCTGAACCCGGCAGCGCCGGCTGTGGGGATGGGGGTGCTCTACAGTGCCAGAGGTCTCGGTACCGGCATCGGGCCGGTTGTGATGCGCAAGACTCTGCCGCAGGAGAGCAGGTGGCCCGCCATGATGGGCCTGGGGATCGTGGCCAGCGGTGTGGGCTACCTGATCATCGGCTCGATCCCTTGGGCAGCGATTCTGGTGCTGCTGGTGGTGATCGCCCACGCTCCCAGCGGCGCCAACTGGGTGGCCTCCTCGGTGCTGTTGCAGATACGGACCGAAGACCGCTTTCGTGGGCGTGTCTTTGCCACCGAGTGGCTCGCCATTGCATTGGTCGATTCGCTCTCCATCCTCGGGGCGAGTCTGCTGCTCGACTGGGCAGGGGTGACACTGCGCACCGCGATCCTCGTCTTTGCGGGAATCGAGGTTGCCTGCGGTGTGATCTGGCTCCTGGTCGTCGTCCCCGCCGAAGCGGCCGGCCTCCGTGCCGGCCGAGACCTGGCCTGATTCGTACGATTTGTGGTGGCCCGGTCTCGTGACCTCCGTGGGCTCCCCTCCGCTGCGCGGGAGGATGGCTCCGCTGCGGTGAGCCCCCTCCGGTCCCGACCCCGGGCAG
>SBFI01000205.1 GCA_006227875.1 Acidobacteriota bacterium | reverse complement strand
CGCCTCCAGGCCCGGCTCGACGAGCCCCACAAGAACTGGAAGTTCGCCAAGGGGGACCTGACCGAGCGGGCTCTGTGGGACGACTACCAGAAGGCCTACGAGGAGGTGCTGTCGAAAACCGCCACAAAGCCGGCCCCCTGGTACATCATCCCCGGCGACCAGAAGTGGTTCCGCAATCTGCTCATCTCACAGATCCTCGTCGACACCCTGGAAGGACTCGACATGCACTACCCGGAGGCCGAGGAGGGGCTCGACGAGATTGTGATCGAGGACTGACCCCCAGCCGCCCGGGGCCCGGGGGCTTGAGGACTTGAGGAACGCAGCTGTCTCAATCCGAAGCGGCCGGCCTCCGTGCCGGCCGGGGTGGGAGGGTGAGCCTCAAGACCACTTATATACTCGAACTTCACTGTCTCGTTTGATTCTCCGTCGCCTGCCTTACCCGAGGAGGGAATCCCCATGCACAGTCGCCGCCAGTTTCTCGGCTCGATCGCCTTGCCTGCCGGTGCCTTCATGGCCGTGGCCGCTCTCAGGCCGGAACGGCTCGCCGCTATCGCTCAGGATCTGACCACCTACTCCGGCAGCCCGAGCGAGGTCGCCACCGACGAATCCTTCTGGTTCCGAGTCCAGCAGGCTTTCACCCCCGACCGCAGTCTGGTCAACCTCAACAACGGCGGCGTCAGCCCGGCCCCAGCCGTGGTGCAGGAGGCGATGAAGCGGCACCTCGACTATTCCAACACCGTGCCGCCCTACACCATGTGGCGGATCTTGGAGCCCCAGCGCGAGCCGGTCCGCCAGCGCCTGGCCCGCTTCTTCGCCTGCGATCCGGAGGAGATCGCGCTGACCCGCAATGCCTCGGAGGGGCTACAGATCTGTCAGCTCGGTTTCGACCTGGAGCCCGGAGATGAAGTGCTCACCACCACCCAGGACTATCCGCGGATGGTCACCACCTTCCAGCAGCGAGAGCGTCGGGACGGTATCGCCCTGCGCCGGTTCCGCATTCCCATCCCGGCCGAGGACCCGGACCAGATCGTCTCCCTCTTCGAGGAGAACATCACACCCCTTACCCGGCTCATCCTCATGTGTCACATGATCAACATCACCGGTCAGATCCTGCCAGTGCGCGAGGTCGTGCAGATGGCCCGGAAGAGGGGGATCCCGGTGATCGTCGACGGCGCCCACACTTTTGCCCACTACGACTTCACCCACAAAGACCTCGACTGCGACTACTTCGCTACCAGCCTCCACAAGTGGCTCTTTGCTCCCCACGGGACCGGTCTGCTCTATGTCAGGCGAGAGAGGATCCGGGATTTGTGGCCGATGATGGCCGCACCCGACACCTTGGACGACGACATTCGCAAGTTCGAAGAGATCGGCACCCACCCAGCGGCCAACTACCTGGCCATCGCCGAAGCGCTGACCTTCAATCAGGGCATAGGTCTCGAGCGCAAGGCCGCCCGTCTGGTCTACCTGCGGAACCGCTGGGCCAAGCGGCTCGTCGAGCACGACCGGGTGCGACTCCACACCAGCCTCGAGCCGGGCTTTGCCTACGGTATCGCCACGGTCCAGATCGAGGGTGTCGACTCACAGGAGCTGGCCGACCACCTGTGGGAGACCCATCGCATCTTTGTCGTCGCCATCAAGCACCCGGAGTTCGAAGGCATCCGGGTCTCACCCAGTGTTTTCACCACGCCGCAGGAGATCGACCGCTTCGCCGACGCCATGGAGGCGGTCATCGCTCGTGGACTGCCCACCGCCTGAGATCCCAGCAAACACAAAGGGGAGGTTGATATGAGCTGCAGCCCGAGACACTCTGAGCAGAACCGGCCCGGCAAGAGGATCGGCGTCCTGCTGATGGCGCTGGTCGTGCTGGGCGAGCTCGTCGCCGTGCCGGTGGCGTACGCTCGCGAAGCCACGTCGGAGCAGGCTCTGACCGGCACCCCCGAGGAGCGGCTGGCGGCGCTCGGTATCGAGCTCCCCACCCCACCTGCACCGGTCGCCAACTATGTACGTGCGGTGACGACCGGCAACCTGGTCTTCCTCGCCGGCCATGGGCCACTCAAGCCGGATGGAACCTATGTCACCGGCAAGCTGGGCAAAGATCTGACGATCGAGGAGGGTTACGAGGCCGCACGTTTCACCGCCATTGCCATGCTGGCCTCGCTCAAGGCCGAGATCGGAGATCTCGACCGGGTCCGGCGCATCGTCAAGGTGACCGGGATGGTGAACTCCGACCCGGCCTTCACCCAACAACCAAAGGTCATCAACGGCTGTTCGGATCTGCTGGTGTCGATCTTTGGCGACCAGGGCAAGCACGCTCGCGCCGCCGTCGGCATGGCATCGCTGCCGATCGGCATCGCGGTAGAGATCGAGATGGTGGTGGAGGTGGAGTAACCGCCGCCTTGCTGAAGGAGCCGGGGCTCTTACCACCTTACGAGCCGATGCGGCTCTGGATGCGCATTCTCACACCGATCCAGAGAGTCAGAATCGACGGTACCCACAGGCCAACGAAGAGCCCCGCGTTCTGGTCCACCAGAAACCAGAGACCGACGCTGGCCAAAAAGCTGGCACCAGCAGCGACAAGAAAGGGTATGTCTAATTTGTCGAACATCGTCGAGAGTCAAATCCTTCTTCCTGTACCTCGGTTGAACATGGGGGCCTGCCACTAGCGGCAGCGGGCGAAGAGTCATTAGAAAACCGCGCAAAGCATTCAATAGTTTAAAGTGGAAAATGTTGTTTGTCAATCATTTAATGTTTGTTGCATTGACATGAGACAACAAGAAAGGTAAGATCTGTACCGTTAGAAAGGGTCAAAACGTTCAACCTCAAATGAACTCTTATCCGGACAAATCACCCCGACCGACGGCCAGCGGCCTCTTCGACGGTCTGCCCAAGCAAGCGCTGCAAGATGCCCCCGCTGCCTTGCTGGAAGGGATTCTGGGAGCTACTAGTGAAGGCATTACCATCGCCGACGCTCGGCTTCCGGATAAGCCGATCATCTTCGCCAATGTTGGCTTTGAGCGCCTCACCGGCTACTCCTCAAAAGAGGTATTGGGGCGCAACTGCCGGTTCCTGCAGGGGCCAGAGACCAGCAGCGAAACCGTCACGGAGATTCGGACAGCGGTGCAAGAGGGACGAGCCTGCACCGTGGAGCTGCTCAACTACCGCAAGGACGGCCTGCCGTTCTGGAACCGCTTATCGATTACCCCCATCCGCGATGCCCGGGGTCAGGTAACCCACTTTATCGGCGTCCAATCGGACATTACCTCTCTGCGCGAAACCGAGAAGGCGTTGCGACTGGCCAAGCAGGAGCTCGAGGTCGCCAACCGGCACATGGCCGACGATTTGAGGGCGGCTGCCAGAGTCCAACGGGCTCTTTTACCTCAAAGTCTTCCCGACGTGCCGGAGATGGACTTCGCTTGGGTGTTCAGGCCGTGCACTCAGCTCGCCGGTGACGGCCTCAATGTGGTCTCTCTGGACGATCAGCGATACGGCATCTACGTACTGGACGTCAGCGGTCA
>SBFI01000468.1 GCA_006227875.1 Acidobacteriota bacterium | reverse complement strand
GGTTGACGCGAGCGGTGGACCGCCCCTGACCCTGTGCGATGCTACCGACGGCAAGGGAGGTACCTGGAGCCAGGACGGAGTCATCGTCTTTGCGCCGAACTACAACTCGCCGTTGCACAAAGTGGGGGAAGCCGGCGGCGAATCGACCCCGATCACCGAGTTCGATACCGATCGCAATGACAACTCGCACCGACATCCGAGGTTTCTCCCGGACGGTCGCCACTTCTTCTACATGGCCCGATCGGCCTCGGGAACGACCGAAGGCCACGCCGTCATGATCGGTTCGCTCGACGGCGCTGATGACAGGCTTCTCTTCAGAGCCCCGACCGGTGTCGAGTACGCATCGGGGCACATCCTGTTCATCCGCGACCAGACGCTGATGGCACGACCCTTCGATGCCGACAATCTCGAGTTTTCGGGCGACGCCTTCCCGATCGCCGAAGCCGTGACACTCCTGGCTCCCGGCACCGTGGTGGGAGTTTTCTCGGCCTCGCAGAACGGTGTGTTGGCGTACCAGGTTGGCAGTGGTCAGGACGACAGCTTCCGGCTCGTGTGGCGCGATCGGGAGGGCAACGAGCTCGGCATGCTCGGCGAGCCGGGAAGTTACGACGAGGTGCACATCATGCCCGGTGGCGAGCTGGCAGCGGTCTCACAGGAGGAAACCGGCGCCGGCAACGGTGATATCTGGGTCATCGACATCCGCCGTGACCTGTTTACGAGGTTCACATTCGATCCCGGCTACGAATCCGGGGTAACCCCGTCTCCCGACGGAAAGGCCCTGTATTACACCAGCGATCACCGAGGAGAATTCGCCCTGGTGAGAAAGGAAATCGGCGGCTCGGGTGAGGGCCAGATCATTTTCAGTTCCACTGACGAAATGTATCCGACCTCGGTGTCGTCGGATGGAAAAAACCTGGCTTTCTTCAAAGGCGGTGGAGAGACCAACTACGACATCTGGATCCTACCGTTGTCCGGCGAGGAGGAGGCCTATCCTTTCATCGAAAGCGAGTTCATCGAGGTCTTCCCGGTGATTTCTCCGGACGGCCGCTGGCTCGCCTACCAGTCCGACGAGTCCGGCGGCCCGGAGATCTATGTCACGGCGTTTCCCGAACGCGGCAGGAAGTGGCAGGTCTCCGTCAACCGAGGGCTCGCGCCGCGGTGGAGCGGGAATGGGTCGGAAATCCTCTATCACGCCGCCGACGGGACGATCACTACGGTAGGGATCGAGCCCCGGAACGGCGGGCTCTTGATCGGAGCGGCGAGACCCCTTTACAACACGAGGCTCCAGCCATCCGGCTATTACTTCTGGGCCCTGTCCGAGGACGGCGAACGGGTTCTCGCCCTGGAAACCGGCACCGAGCATGACGCCCCGAACCTGTCAATCGTGGTCAATTGGCTCGGGTTGATCCGCTGAGGAAGGAATTATGGACCAAAGCATCATCGATCTCTTTGACGAGTTCACCCACGGAACGATGGGCCGGCGGGTCTTCATGGAACGAATGGCGAAGCTCTTAGGTGGTGCGGCTGCCGCTGCTGCATTGGCGCCAATTCTGAAGAACACCTACGCAGACGCCGGGATCGTGCCGGAGGACGACGACCGGTTGGTCGGCGAGACGGTGACCTACAAGGTCGACGGAGTCGTGATGTCGGGCTACTTGACCCGGTTGAAAGATGGTGCGAAACGCCCGGGCGTCATCGTCATCCACGAAAACCGGGGTCTCAACCCGCACATCAAAGACGTCGCCCGCCGGATGGCGCTCGAGGGATTCCTTGCGCTGGCGCCTGATGCTCTTTCACCCGTTGGCGGCACGCCGAGCGACGAGGACCGGGCGCGCGAAATGATCTACGAGCTCGACCGCGAGGCGACGCTTGCCCGCATGGCCGCCGCCGTTCCTTTTCTCGCTCTGCATGAGGAGTCCACCGGTAAGGTCGGTGCGATCGGATTCTGTTGGGGCGGCGGCATGGTCAACAGGCTGGCTGCTGCTGACACCCCGCTCGCCGCCGGAGTGCCGTACTACGGTCGTCAGCTGCCGGTCGAGGACGTGCCGAAGATCAGCGCTCCACTGTGCCTCCAGTACGCGGGCCTCGACAAACGCATCAACGCCGGCATCGACGAATATGTCGCTGCGCTCGAGGCCAACGGCAAGAGCTTCGAGCTCCACATGTACGAGGGCGCCAACCACGCTTTCAACAATGACACCAACGAGGCTCGCTACGACAAGAAAGCTGCGGACCTTGCATGGGGCCGTACGGTCGAATTTCTGAAGAGGTACCTGACGGAATGAGTGTCAACGCTGGATCGACGATCGCCAACTACCGCATCACCGCCGAGCTCGGTTCCGGCGGCATGGGAGAGGTGTGGCGGGCCGAGGACACGAAGCTCGGGCGCGAGGTGGCGTTGAAGGTCCTCCCCGAGGAGTTTGCGAAAGATCCCGAACGGATGGTGAGGTTCGAGCGTGAGGCGAAGGTGCTGGCGAGCTTGAACCATCCGAATATTGCGACGCTTTATGGACTTGAAACGGTGGAGTCGGGCACGGAGACGGTCTTTCTCGCCATGGAGTTGGTGGAAGGGGAAGATCTCTCGGAGAGGATCAAGAGGGGCGCGGTGCCGGTCGAGGAGGCGATTTCGCTCGCGCTGCAGATCGCCGAGGCTTTGGAGGCGGCGCACGAACAGGGAATTGTCCATCGTGATCTCAAACCGGCCAACATCAAGATCGATCAGAACGGATCGGTCAAGGTGCTGGACTTCGGGCTCGCCAAGGCCTGGGAGAGCGAAACCGGGGACGTGAACTCATCACTGTCGCCGACCGTCACCCACGCGACTGCGGCCGGCGTGATCCTTGGCACCGCGGCCTATATGAGTCCAGAGCAAGCGCGGGGTCAGAGCGTCGATCGAAGGGCCGATATCTGGGCCTTCGGTGTCGTCCTGTGGGAAATGCTGACCGGATGCAAGCTGTTCGACGGTGAAACGGTCTCGGATGTGATGGCGGCGGTGCTGACACGAGAGCTCGATCTGGGCGCTCTCCCTCAGGCGACCCCTCCCGCAGTTCGCCGCCTCCTATCGCGGTGCCTGGAGAGGGAAACGAAAAACCGCCTCGGTTGGATCGGCGACGGGCGACTCGAGCTTGCGGATCCTTTCGGCGATGACGCTCCAAAGCTGGTCGAAGCGCCTGCGGTGGCAGGTTCTCTGCGGCTCCTGCCGTGGGCCATTGCCGCAGTCATTGGGATAGTTGCAGTTGCTGCGGTGATCGCCGTTCTTCGCCGGCCGGCACCCGAGGGCCGGGTCGTGCGTTTTCCGATCCGTCCACCAGATGAGACAGTCTTCCACCTCGAAGGCCTCGGTCCCGGACCGGCCGCGTTGTCTCCTGACGGGAATCATGTCGCCTTTTCGGTACGAGGAGTCGACGGAATAATCCGTCTCTGCGTCCGCAGCCTCGATTCAGTCGAGCTCCGGGTTCTCGATGGCACGGAAGGAGCCCAATACCCATTCTGGTCGCCGGATGGCTCGGAGATCGGCTTCTTCTCCCGTGTCAGCGCATCGCTCAAGGTCATCCCTCTCGAGGGCGGCGCCATGCGCACCCTGTGCATCTCGCGCAACGGCAAGGGGGGGACGTGGAATGAAGACGGTACCATCGTCTTCACTCCCGACTCGAACACACCGCTCTATGCGGTTTCCGCCGCCGGTGGCGAGCCTCGGCAGCTGACCTCCCTCGACGAGGCGCGAGGGGACAACTCGCACCGTCATCCCTGGTTCCTGCCCGATGGCAAGCGCTATCTCTACACAGCCCGGAGCGTGCGCGGAGGAGACGCCAACATCGTGATAGCCGGTTCACTCGATGGTGAGACCGAGGTCGAGGTCTTCAGCTCACCGGTGGGCGTGCAGTTCGTGGCCGGACGGTTACTCTACCTCCGTGGCAGCACCCTCGTCGAGCGGTTGTTCGATCCAGAGACGCTCGAGTTCTCGGGCGAGGAAACTGATATCGCCGACGAGATGCTGATCGTCGGTGGCGCGGCGAAAAGTGTCTTCTCGGCGACTCCAGAGGTGTTGGTGTACCAACAGGGCGTCGAGGAGACGCGGAGCGAGCTCGTCTGGTTGGACCGGACCGGAACCCGCATTGGAATCGTCGGCGACGTTGCGTCCTATTACTCGCTCGCGCTTTCGCCCGATGCCTCGAAGGTCGCCGTGCCGATCACCAACGGCACTGTCGGCACCCACGATCTCTGGATCTACGATATTGCCCGAGACCTTCGCTCGAGGGTCACCTTCGACGACGGCGAGGACCTCGCGCCGATCTGGTCGCCCGACAGCCGCGAGGTCATTTTCGGCTCGAATCGTAACGGCCCTTTCGCCATCTACCGTCTGGTGCCGGGCGAGTCCGACGAGCCCGAGCTCGTTTACGGAGGCGAACGACCGGTCTTTGCGGTCGCGGCGCATCCCGACGGCGGTCGTCTGCTGATCTCGGTGACCCGCGAGGACACGCGCAGCGATCTCATGTTTTTGGACATGGAGAGCGGGGGTGAACCAGTCGCGTTTCGCGCCACCAGGTTCAGCGAGGAGCACGCCTCGTTCTCGCCAGACGGCCGCTGGGTTGCCTACACCTCCGACGAATCGGGACGTTTCGAGGTCTATGTGACCTCCTCCTCAGGGGAGGGGAGGCACTGGCAGGTCTCGACCAACGGTGGCCTCTGGCCGCGCTGGACGGCCGGCTCTGGCGAGCTGATCTTCCAGGACATCACGGGCCGGTTCGTGGCCGTGCCGGTGAGTACCGATGGGACGGAGGTCGAGATCGGAGCACCCGAGATGCTTTTTGACGGTCTCCCGAGCACGAGGCTCTACCAGCATTTCGATGTGACGGGCAATGGCCGGCGGATTCTCTATCGGGCGCTTTCGAATGTCGACCCTCCCGAACCACCGACGGTGGTTCTCAACTGGTTGAGCACTGGAGGCCGCTGATGATCGGTCAGACTCTCGCTCAGTACCGAGTGACAGCCGAGCTGGGCGCTGGCGGGATGGGGGAGGTATGGCGGGCCGAGGATACCAAGCTCGGGCGGGAGGTGGCGCTCAAGGTGCTGCCGGAGGAGTTCGCCAAGGATCCGGAGCGGATGGCGAGGTTCGAGCGCGAGGCGAAGGTGCTGGCGTCGTTGAACCACCCGAACATTGCCACGCTCTACGGTCTTGAAACCATCGAGTCGGGAACGGGGACGGGTACGGGAACGACGTTTCTGGCCATGGAGCTGGTGGAGGGGGAGGATCTCTCGAAGCGCATCGCGAGAGGCCCGATCCCCATCGACGAGGCGATCCCGATCGCACTGCAGATCGCCGAGGCGCTGGAGGCGGCGCACGAGCAGGGCATCGTGCATCGCGATCTCAAACCGGCCAACATCAAGATCACCGAGGATGGCGTGGTCAAGGTGCTCGATTTTGGCCTCGCCAAGGCGTGGGAGGCGGAAGCTGTCGACTCGAGCCTGTCGATGTCGCCGACCGTCACCCGGGCGACCGCCGCGGGGGTCATTCTTGGAACGGCGGCCTACATGTCTCCCGAGCAGGCGCGCGGCCAAAAGGTCGATCGCCGGGCCGACATCTGGGCTTTCGGCGTCGTGCTGTGGGAGATGTTGACAGGTCACAAGCTCTTCGAGGGAGCAACGGTGACCGATCTGCTGGCCGACGTACTGCGGGCCGATATCGATCTCGAGGCTCTGCCCGAGGAGACGCCATCAGCCGTCCGGCGAATGCTGCGCAGAAGTCTCGAACGGGATCCAAAATCGAGGTTGCGGGATATCGGTGACGCCCGACTCGAGCTGAGCGATTCGAATGAGATCGAAACGGTACAGATTTCTGGTGAGCGTTCGATTCGAGCGGTTCCGAGGTGGGTCTGGGCTGTGTCGTTGACCGCGGTCGGAGCCGCTCTGGTCGCTGGAGCAGCCTCATTGCATGTGGCGCGTTCGTCAACTCACGAGCCGGTTCGCCGTTTCGATGTTTCGGTGGACGATGTGCATGTTGGTCGCAGCCGCTTGCCGTCGATCTCGCCCGATGGATCGAAAGCCATGTGGAGCACCCACGATTCGCTGTGGGTGAGGGATTTCTCCGACTTCGAGGCGGTCCAACTGCCCGACACCGAAGGAGCCCAGTACCCGTTTTGGTCACCCGATGGTCGATTTGTCGGATTTGTCCGGAGCGACCGGGTGTGGCGAGTGGATTTGAACCAGGGATCGACGGTAAGCATCGGCTCGATACCGCCCGGGAGCATGACTGGTTCGGGTGCCGGAGTGTGGGGATCTGATGGTCGAATTCTCATCGCGGGAAGCCATCAGGCCGGTCTCTTTTCGATCTCCGAGCTTGGCGGTGAAGCGTCGATCCTTGTCCCTTTGAATGAAGAAACTGAAGCCGATTTTCACCACGTTGCCTACCTGCCGGAATCGAAAGGACTGATCGTATCCGTTCACGGTCAGGCAAATACGGGCTTCACCCTCGAGCTCATCACCGAGACGGAGAGAAGGGTGCTGTTCGGAGGGGCGGGATATGTGGTCGGTTCCCCGATCTACTCGCCGACCGGCCACCTGCTCTTCGAGCGCTGGGACACCAGTCCAGGCATCTGGGCGCTGCCATTTTCGCTGGATCAGCTGGAAGTAGATGGACCGCCATTCCTGGCCGTGCCGGATGCTCGAACGCCGAGCCTCGCTCGTGATGGCACGTTGCTCTACCTGCGCGAAGGACTATGGGACACGCGCAAGATCGGCTGGGTCGAGCCCTCGGGGGATGTCGAGTGGGTGCTCGACGAAACGGGGCCCTATGGCGGTGTCTGCCTTTCGCCAGACGCGTCGAAGATTCTCTTTCACGTTCAACAACCTGGAGGTCCGGCTCTTTGGGTCCACGATCTCGAGCGCGATATCACGACCAAGCTGACGCATACCGAAGGGATCAGCGGCGCCCCGAAATGGATGCCGGATGGCCGTCGGATCGTCTTCACGTCGGACCGTGCGGGCAAGGGGTGGGATCTCTTTCTGATGGCTGCGGACGGCAGTGGCGAACCGGTTCTGGTGTATGACTCGGATGCCTACAGCTGGCCCACTTCAGTCACTTCGGACGGCCGTTTGGTGATCTTCGACAAGATCTCGCGCGCGAATCAGCAGGACATTCTCATGCTCGATCTCGAAAGCCAATCGGTCGATGTTGTCGCCGGTAGCCGATTCTGGGAGGGGAACGGGGCCCTTTCGCCTGACGATAGCTGGCTCGCGTACGAGAGCGATGAAACCGGGCGCAAGGAGGTTTACCTTCGACCGCTGGCGTCCGACGCAGGACGCGTCCAGGTTTCCGATGGCGGTGGCGAGCTTCCCGCATGGTCGAATCAGGGAGATCGACTCTTCTTCCGGCAAGACGATCGAATCATGGTTGTCGACGTCGCGGTGAACGGATCGGACGCCGAACTCGGCCGGCAGGAGATCTTCGTAACCGATGTCGCCGCAGGCCGCTCGACGACGGCCGCCGCCGATGTGTTCGACGTTTCCGAGGATGGTTCACGACTTCTCATGAGTCTTCGTGATCCGGATGTCGATTCCGGCGCCCACCTCGGGGCGGTTTTCGGCTTTCTCGACGAGCTCCGGCAAATGGCCAAGGACGCGGCCCGGTGATCGGCAGCACCCTCGCTCATTACCGCATCACCGGCGAGCTCGGCGCCGGCGGAATGGGGGAGGTGTGGAAGGCCGACGACACCAAGCTCGGACGCGAGGTGGCGCTCAAGGTGCTGCCGGAGGAGTTCGCCAACGACCCGGAACGGATGGCGAGGTTCGAGCGGGAGGCGAAGGTTCTCGCGAGCTTGAATCATCCGAACATTGCGACGTTGTATGGGCTGGAGAGCGCCCCTGTCATCCCGAGCGAGGCCCCGGACCGAGTCGAGGGATCCCCCGAAGCGAGATCTCAAAACAGTTCTCGGCGGGCTCCGGGGGATTCAGGGGGTCCTTCGACTCCGGCGTCGCAGGGCGACGCCGTCGCTCAGGATGACAGGAAAGCGGTCACCTTCCTTGCGATGGAACTGGTTGACGGAGAAGACCTCTCGGAACTCATTGCGCGAGGCGCTGTCCCCATCGACGAGGCGATTCCGATCGCGCTGCAGATCGCCGAGGCGCTGGAGGCGGCGCACGAGCAGGGGATCGTCCACCGCGATCTCAAACCTGCCAACATCAAGCTCAGGCCGGACGGCGCGGTGAAGGTGCTGGACTTCGGGCTCGCCAAGGCATGGGAGGCGGACCACGGTGACTCGAGTCTGTCGTTGTCGCCGACCATGACCGCCCAGGCCACGGCTGCCGGGGTCATCCTCGGCACCGCGGCCTACATGAGTCCGGAGCAGGCGGCCGGAACATCGGTCGATCGTCGCGCCGATATCTGGTCCTTCGGCGTGGTGCTGTGGGAAATGTTCACCGGCCACAAGCTCTTCGAGGGCGAGACGGTCTCGCACGTGCTTGCCGCGGTCCTCAGAGACCAGCCCGACCTAGACCAGCTCCCGGCAGGCACCCCGACCAGAATGCGTGAGCTGATCGCGCGCTGCCTGCACAAGAATCCTCGGCGGCGGCTTCAGGCCATCGGCGATGCGCGTATCGCGCTCGAGGATTGGGTGGCCGATCCCGCGTCGATGGCCGGGCCCGAGGTGCCGGCGGCCGCCGCGCCAGCCCAGTCGCAGACCTGGAAATGGCTCGCGCCTTTGATCCTGGTGGCTGGGTCGGTGGTCGCCACCGGGATGGCATTGTTCTCAAGGCAGCCACCAGCCCGACTGACGCAGAGCTTTTTGCTGGCGCCGGTGGATGGGCAGATCCGAGCGGAGCAAGGGCTCGCGTTGTCATCCGACGGCTCGAACCTCGCCTTTTTGGCGGAAAAGGACGGCACGATTCAGATCTGGATCCGCTCCATGGACAGCCTCTCCACGCGGCCGCTCGAAGGAACTGAAAACGCAAGGCTTCCTTTCTGGTCGCCCGACGGCCGTCATCTGGGGTTCTTTGCCGACGGCAAGCTGAAAAGAATACCTGTGGTTGGTGGCGCGGCGAGGAGCCTCTCCGATGCCCTCGAACCGCGAGGGGGAACGTGGAGCCCTGACGATCGTATCATTTTCAGCCCCGACTATCGGGACGGTCTTTGGAGCATATCCGCAGCCGGCGGCCAGGCCACACGGTTGACCGAGCTCGTTCAACAGCGTGGAGAAAAAAGCCACCGTTGGCCGACCTTCTTGCCCGATGGACAAAACATTCTCTTTCTCGCACAGACCGATGAGGGAGGATCTTCGAGCGATCAAAGCAGCATCGAGGGACTGTCCCTCAGCGACGGCCGCCGCACCAGAATTCTCGATGTCAACTCGTCCATGGCCTACACTCCGCACGGCAGCCTCGTGTACTGGCGTGGCGGATCGCTGTACGCGCAGGAGTTCGTCGCCAAACGGCTCGAAGTCCGGGGTGATCCGGTGATGGTGGCAGATGACGTCAACTACACGCAGAACGAACGGGTTGTGTTTGCCATCTCGCAGGAAGGAACGCTGGTCTACCACAAGGGCTC
>SBFI01000155.1 GCA_006227875.1 Acidobacteriota bacterium | reverse complement strand
CGCGATACAGGACTCGTTCAGCCGCAGGGCGGCGTAGACGTCGGAGATCCCCTCTCCGGGATTGGAGATGGTGGGCACCGCGTCGTTGTCGTCCAAGCCGTGGCCCCACTCGTGGTCGAGCACGCCGGCGATTTCACCAGTGTTGCTGCAAGCAAGGCCTGGCGCAGCCGCGCCTGAGGTGAAGAAGTTGACCGTGCTCTCGTCCCAGAAGGCGTTGCAGTTGAACTCGGGAACGCCGAAATCGGGGATGTTCACCGCGGTGAGCTGATCTTGCAGCCAGAGGTTGCCCGGCAGATGCCCTCGGGCTTGCTCGCTGATGCGATTGAGTTCGTAGAACGTCGTGCGGGCGGCGTGGGTATTGCCTGGCGAAGAGACCCCGGGCTCGGGCACCACGCAGTCGATACCGCCGCTGGTTCCAAGATCGATATTTTGATCGCTCGCCTCGCTGATGGGGCCGCAGAAATCCTCAATACGAACGAAGGGGCCGTCGAGCGCCGTGGTGACCTCGCCCTCGACGCATACTGGGTGGTTGCCACCGCCGTCGGTAAAGAAACGCTCACCGGCATGGGTGAGATCGGCGTAGGGCATGGGATAGCCGGTCTGCTCGACACCGTTGGGCACTTCGCCGTCATTGCTTACTGGATACACCCCGCCGACGACCTCGCGCGGCGTCGCGTAGTGGCGCGTGTCGTCGAAGAGCAGGAGCTCCCCGCTGTGGGCATCGACCAGGGCCTCCCATTGGCCAGGCTCACCCCCGACCGCGAGGCGCATCGTCCAGGCCAGCCGATACCGGTAGCCCTCGCCCACCGGCTCGTGACGGGGATCGCGGCCCGCCGCCATCGGCACCAGAATCGGCCTGGCACCCCGACCGAGACCTTCGATTTCGACAGCATCCAAGTACTCCCGGACCACGGCTAGCGCAGCCTGCGCAGAGATTTGGGGCTCGGTGGAGACCTCGACGTCGCCCCAGTGGCGCAGACCCAAGAGAACCAGATTGCCGTGACTGATGACCGCGGTCAGGTAGGCATCGCGGACCGGCAGGCCATCGATCTGGCGGCCGGCGTGAATCTGGATGCGATCGCCGCCGTCGTGCACCGTCACCGTGGCGGGGGCAAGCTCGGACAGCTCGACGTCGAGCTGCTGAGCGTGCTCAAGCAGGTAGTTCTCGAGGGTGGCCCAGGCGGTCTCCTCTAATGAGGCGAAGGTGGGTGCCGAGGCCCAGTTGCGGGGCTTCCAGCCCGGTCCATCGCCATCTGTGGCCTTCTGCAAGAGTGCCGCAGCGGGCATCAGGGTGGACCAGCGCCCGGCGCGCCGGTCGAAGAAGGCACCGGTCTCGGGGATCCGGAGCTCCGCAAGCTGCTGCAGCGCCGGCTCGGCCACTTGCGACGGCAGTCGCCCTGCAGGCTCCAGTATGTTCGGGATATGGAGGTCGGGATGCCGGTATGCCTTCGCCGCGGCCGGACTCGTCCGTCGCGGTGGCAGCTGCGCCGAAACGCTCACGGAAAGGAGAGCTGCGATGATCAAGGCGCCCGGCCAACGATGTAAGCCCCTGCGCATACGTGTCTCGCTCGATCTGACCCAGTAGCCTACATGCCCGGCCGCTCCTCATGTGTGAACGAGGCCACAGACCGATGGGCAGCTCGGGCCACCACTGGCCGAATAGTAAATTGGTTTTCTGGGTCACACCTCGACGTATTGTTTTGAGGTCGCTCGAGGCCCACGAAGTTGGGCGGCTAGCCTGATGGGAGCAAATCGTAGCGCCCTGAAGCGCAGAGCAGAGAGCTCTGGGTTCTGGATACTCGAGGATTTGGTGGTTCCGGGCACGCTCGACCCCAGGGCGCGCGTCGGCTCATGGCTCATGGCTGGCGGGAGACGCAGGCGTGACCCACATGACCGGCTCGATCGGCCCCGACGAGCTCGACGGAGCCTTCGGAGACGATAGGCCGGAGCAGTGAGCCAACGCTGGCGGCATCATTTACACATCGGGCGGGTTCAAGAATAAGGTGGGCGAGGTGCGGCTCTCCGGCGCCGTCAATCTCAGCGCCTTCCCGCCTGCCATCACTTTCAGCTGTATGTTTACCCTCGACGTCGTTCCTCGCGCCAGGTCCTAGCTCCAAGCGTCGGCCGTTTGTAGGCCGAATCGCTTCGAGCGACTTCGGACGAGAACCAGTGCCCCAGCCCCCCATGCCGGGGCATTTTTCTTGCCGGACACTCCGCCGGAGTGTTCGGAAAAGAAACTCCCACCTGGTCTGCAGAAGGTCAAAAAGGGCGGCAAGGGAAAGGCCAAGGGCCACTCTGGGCAGGCAGCACCTAACCTGCGCCGTCCTCCTGGAGTTTGATCCAGTTGGCCAGGCGCTCGACGTCCGCCGGCTCGAGCTCGCCGGGGTCGGTGCGCTTCTCCGCGAGCCAGCTCTTCATCAGGCTCAGGAGCGTCGCCGCCTGCTCCGGCCTCGCCTCGCGTAGCGAGGTGTAGGCCTGGGTGGCGTCGCCCAGCATGTTGAGGTCCAGCAGCGACTTGGCCCAGCCGTGGAAGTTCTCTTCGTTCTCAGGGTCCAACCCGAGGGCGCGGGCGTGGACGCCCAGGGCCAGGTCGGGCCGGCCGGATTCACTCAGGGCGCCGCCGAGGCCGGCGTAGGCCTCGAGCATCTTCGGGTTGTAGCCGATCGCCTCTTGGAACTGGTCCACGGCGTCCTCGCGTAGGGACGCGACCTTCTTTTCGCGCTTCTGGCGCTTCTCAGGCGTCTCGGCTTCGGCGAGCTTGGCCTCCAGCTTGGCGGCTTGCTTCATCATCCGTACGCCCGAGTCGTAGTGAAAGCGGGCGGTCTGGACGACATTGCCGAGGCTGGTCTCGGGTAGCGTCGCGTCGTCTTCGTTGATCAGCGGCTCCTGGCCCGGGGCCTCCTGCCCCAGGGCTGGCAGCGCAGCGAGGGCGAGCAGGAGAAGGAGCGTGGAGGCGGACTTCAACGCTTGATGCGAACTGTGCGCGTTTTGCTTCAAGGCTTCCTCCGGGAGGGCGACACCGACTGGGGCTTCACTGCCCATGGCCGCGGGTCGTGTGCCACTCGGTTTCCATCTTGAAGCAGAGGCCGTCCAAGTGCAAGCCCTCGGCAACGGACCGGCTGGGGATCGAAGCCGAATTTGGGTGACAGGATACTCAATACGAGAATCTGGATCGGCAGAATCCTCTTCCCCACGATTCACTCTTCTGTAATGAGTATCCTGTCACCGATCTCACGCGCTGGAAGCTTTTCTTGGGCCGTAGCGGGCGCTGCTATCCCCAAGCAGCTCTCAGGTGCCCACCCGGCCGGGTCGTGGTCTCCTGGTGCCCCGACTTGAGCCGTCTGAAACAGGAGGCACAGGGCACCATGACCTCGTCGGCCTCCATCTCGACCTCGTCGCTGACGCCGACGTACCAGTCGTCCCAGTGCTTTGGATCGTGTACCGTGTGGTAGACGGTCTCCAGGGGTGCGTGGATGCGTACGATTCGTTTCAGGTGCGACATGCTTGTCTCCTCCTTTGTCAAATCCTCTGTGGAGGAATATCGCAATGGGCGTGCCAATCCGGTCGGGTCGAGCAGTACACGACTAAACCACTGAATCTAAAGGGAATACATATCACCAAGAGAGCCCGAGGCAGGCCGCCCTGCTTCTTGGATGTCGAAAGTTTCAACGGTCTCCCGGGTACTCCTTAAAACGTCAACAAAGATGGGGTCTGGAGGGCGATGAAATAATCCCCACTCGCTGTGCGCTCTTTCAACAACAGATCCCCCGCGCGTTGACCATGGGTCGGCCAGCCACCA
>SBFI01000189.1 GCA_006227875.1 Acidobacteriota bacterium | reverse complement strand
TTAAGGTTTCCCTCCCACGGCGCGTTCGTCTAGGGGTCTAGGACGCCGGCCTCTCACGCCGGTAACACGGGTTCAAATCCCGTACGCGCTACCAACAATTGATCTGTCGTGGCCGGCCTTCGTGCCGGCCATTTTCCTGGGTGTAGATCAAATCAGTTGCCTTCAGGGGCGACCGCCTCGATCTTGGCCGTAAAGCCGGTGGTCCCCGAGTACTCGAACTGCTTGTCCTCGGCCTCGTGCTTCAGAACTACGGACCGGTACTGCGTGTGATCGAGCATGGGAAGAGTCGGGAAGCCGGGAGCGGGGAGATTCTCGATCTTGATCGGCTTGCCGTTCTTGCCCTTCATGATCTCGATCTCGGCAGTGGTGTTTGGAACGGAGATCTTCATCCTCTCCGCACTCCTCTCGACGGTGATGGGGACGTTTTTGACCTCCAGCACGTTGTCGCTGACGAAGAAGTCCTCGAACGCCGGCAGCAGCTTTACAGCCGCCTCGGTCTGCTCCTCGCTCGCCTCGTCGTTTACGTAGAACTTCATCCATGCTCCACCGCGGTACACGGCGAGCACCTTGACCCCATCGAGCCGAACGTCCTCGTAGTGGCCGCTCTCGATCTCGACGAGAGTGATGCCCTCGCAGTGCCCGAGTGTCGGAGCCGACCCGAAGAAACAGGGGCATGTCGGCGCACAGCTGCAGGTATCGGTGTAGTTGGCCTTGATCGACCACGCCCTGTTCTGAGGCAGTCCCTCGTCGGCAGGAAGCTGGGTGGTACAGGCTGTCGCCAGAGTCAGTGGAAGAGCGGTCAATATTGCGAACAGGCGACCCATCGTGTTCCCTACATGTCGTGCGGAGCTCATCTCCCTCCCTCGGTCGAGGATCACCTGCATCATCGCTCGGCTCAACCCGGCGGCGGTGCTTCTTGGACCGGTACTGCCTTCCAGGGTCCGATGCCGGTGATCTGAAGGACGGTAGGGCCTTCGATCCACACCGTATGGACCGCATGGCGGGCGTTGACGTAGTAGTCGCCCGGACCGAACTCGGTGGCTTCTTGGCGGTCGCTGTCGGCACCGAACGCCACCGCCGCCGTGCCGGTGATGATCGTCACCCGCTCGTCCTTGGGGTGCCAGTGCGGCGGCATGACAAAGGTGTCGGTGACGCGAAACCGCACCGTAAAAAGGTCTTCGGTCTGCGGGTTGCCGTCGAGCACGGCCATCTCGCAACCGGGCGGTAGCGTCGGCGGGCACGGCCCCCACGGGGTGCTTTCGAGGCGCACCACGTGCTGGACTTCACCCTCGGGAAACTGCATGACGCCAACCTCCTGGCCCGCACTTGCGCCCGCGAGGAGGAACAGAACGAGAAAGGGGGTGAGTCGTGGAGAGCGCCCGGCCTGCCGTCTCATCGATACGCCTCTCATCTCAAGGTTCAACTCCTACCGAGCGTGCTCCCAGTCGCCGGTGGACAGGAAGTCCTCCATCCGCCGCCACAGCGCCTCCAGATCGCAGCGCATGAGGATCATGTCCTGCTTGCCGCCGCCCAGGTCTTGGACATAGTCGGGAATGGTGGTCTGGTGCTCGAAACCGAGCCGCTCGAGGATACCCCGGCCCGCCTCCTGCGGCCCCATCAACTTGACGATGATCTCTTCCACCCGCGCGGCCGTCGCCAGATCGTAGAGCTCATGGGTCATGAGGACTCCCAGACCCTGGCGCCGAAAGGGGCGCGCGACGATTAGTCGAATCTCGCCCAGGTGCTTCTTCCACTCCTCGCCCGAGATCTCCAGCGCCCCATCCGCTACGATCTCCCCGTCGACCTCGGCGACGAGCCGCTGTACGGCCCCCGACTCCATCTCTTCGAATCGCTGCCTCACCACGTCGCGATTGGTGACGTCTCGGCGCAGATAGGCTCGGTCTTCTTCGGGTAGGGCGGTGAAAAAGGCCACCGAACCTTCGAGATCGTCGGCCATCATCGGGCGAATGAGAATCTCCCTGCCGTCTTTGAGCTCGACCTGCTTTTTCACGACAAAGTCCCTCCAAAGAAAGGCCAGCAACGGGCCCGAATAGGACTTACCTCACTGGTGCAAGTGTACCACCGGCAAACCGGACCGAATCGCCGTCGCCGATCGTGCCGTCTCGGGTTGCCAAGTCGGGTACGCTTGACAGTAGAATGTGATCGTCACAAGGAGAAAGGGGAGATTGATGCGCGAAAAACCGATCAGGCGTGTGCTTCGTGTCGTGTTTGTTTTGCTCCTAGGTATGGGTGTGTTCGCAATGTCCGCCACCCCGGCCAAGGCGGCCGGGTGGGACATCGACCTGATGATCTACCTCTGGGCGTTGGGGATGGACGGCAGCACGACGGTCAGGGGTCAGGAGGCCGATGTCGACATCTCCTTCAGCGAGATCTTCGACAACCTGGACCTGGCCTTTTCGACCCATCTGGAAGGCCGGAAAAGGGAGAGCAACTGGGGCTGGTTCTTCGACATCTACTGGGCCGATCTGAGCAAGGATTTCGAGAGGGTGCAAGGCAACCTCGATATGCAGATGACCTATCTCGAGGCCGCCGGTGCCTACAACACCGGCCGCGACTTCCAGCTGTTCGCGGGCTTTCGCTACATATCAATGGACACAACTCTGAAATTCGATCCGCAAATCCCGGTGCCGCCGGAGCTCCCGACCCGGTTCGACAGCTCTCAGAGCTGGACCGATCTCATGGTAGGCGGCCGTCTGCAGAAGGCGTTGGGCAAGCGGTGGCACTTCTATGGCCGTGGTGATCTGGCGGGATTCGGTATTAGCGACGGCTCGGACTTCACCTGGAACGTGGTCTTGATGGCACGGGCCATGGTGTCGGCGCGGTGGAGCATCCTCTTCGGTTATCGCTGGCTCGACATCGACTACGAGAACAAGGACGACGCGTTCGCCCTGGACGTCCGCCAGGCGGGACCGGTCTTGGCCATCGGCTACGCCTTCCATTAGAGCAGTGAAGGGCAAGACGGACGCCAAGACCCACGAGCAGTACATCGCCGAGGTGGAGGAGAAACGGCGGGACGACATCCAGCGCCTCCACGACCTGGTGCGTGAGGTCGCCCCTGAGCTCGAGCCGACGATGGAGTTCGGCATGCTGGGCTACGGCAAGTTCCACTACAAGTATGCAACCGGCCGCGAGGGCGACTGGATGAAGATCGGCATCGCCAACAATAAGCAGTACATCTCGCTCTACTGCTGCGCCGCCGACGACAAAGGCTATGTGGCCGAGCGCTACCGGAAACGGCTCCCCAAGGCCAACATCGGCAAGAGTTGTGTGCGGTTCAAGCGGGTCTCGGATCTGGACGAGGAGGTGCTCCGCGAGCTCATCCGCGACTCGGCCGCCGCAGGTTGGGGCATCTAGTCGCAGCAGTGGCTCCAAGCTCGCACTATCGCCGGCGAATCTCCTCGAAGACTAGTTGAAGTCGGTCGACGATCTCTCATTCTCCAGCCAGCCGGCCTCAGCTCGAGTTTTCTGCTACGGATTCTGAAAGCAGACATAGGATCTCGTACATCATGCTCGCTCCAACCAGGGC
>SBFI01000110.1 GCA_006227875.1 Acidobacteriota bacterium | reverse complement strand
CGACGACGCGGGCGATGCTACTCCCGCAGAGAGTCGCTGGTTTGGGGGTGCGGGTGCCAGCCACTCCAGCACCTCCCAGCAGGCGGTGGTGGGCCGCGGCCCGGCTCGACGTGTGGGCCGAGCGGTGTAGGCAACCTCTGCGGTGTCTTCGCTCCAGGAGAGTCTGTTGAGGGCGAGTGGGCAGCGGATCATGTAGCGGCCCAGCCGGGCAGCTCCTTGGAGGTCTTCGACCCGCACAGCCCCGTGGGCCGGGACGCGACTCGTCTCCACTCTAAGAAGGGGAGACGGAAACGACGGCCCTGAGCTTGCGGCAGAGGCCGAGCGATGAAGTTCAGATCACAGAGAAGCCAGCCTGCAGGGGGATCAGGCCTTGTGGGCGAGCCCAGTGAGCTCGACCCGATCGGGGTCGAGCAGGCGTTAGATCCCCACCCCGTCGACCTCGGCGACGATGATCTGGGTCACACGGTCGACTGCATCATGTTCACCCGGGACGAAGTGGGGTTCTGCTCGGTCTGTAGCCGGGCGATCGAGCGGATCATCGCGCTCTATACCGATTAGGCCTCCTGGCCCACCGGTATCGGCTCCGGGGTGGCGATCGAGGTCACGAGTGCCCCGTCCTCGACCCCGACCTCGATCGTCGAGCGATCAACGCGCGACCGATTCTGGTCTCGACCTCGTGTTGCAGGTACCGCTTGAGCGGTCGAGCTCCGTAGACCGGATCGTAGGCCTTGCGGGCGATGAAGTCCCTGGCCTCCTCGCTTAGCTCGAGGCCCACTCCGCGCTCGGCCAGCCGCTGGCGAAGATCTTCGGTCTGGAGATCCACGATCTGCTTGATCTCATCGAGGGTCAAGGATGAGAAGAGCACGATGTCGTCGACCCGGTTGAGAAACTCGGGCCGGAAGTGGTGTCGCATCTCACGCATCACCGCTTCGCGCGCCTCTTCGGTGATCTCGCCGTCCTCGGTGACACCCTCGAGCAGATACTCGGAGCCGATGTTGGAGGTCATGATGATGACCGTGTTCTTGAAGTCGACGGTGTGACCCTGAGCGTCGGTGACCCGGCCGTCATCCAGAATCTGCAACAGCACGTTGAAGACATCCTGGTGAGCCTTCTCGATCTCGTCGAAGAGGATCACCGAGTAGGGTTTGCGGCGAACGGCTTCGGTGAGCTGGCCGCCCTCCTCGTACCCCACATAACCCGGTGGGGCACCGATGAGCCGTGAGACGTTGTGCTTGTCCATGTACTCGCTCATGTCGATGCGGATCATGTTCTCTTCGCTGTCAAAGAGCGCCTCGGCCAGGGACTTGGCGAGCTCGGTCTTGCCCACCCCGGTGGGACCCAGGAAGATAAACGAGCCGATGGGGCGTCGCGGATCCTTGATCCCAGAGCGGGCGCGGATGACGGCGTCGGCCACCAGGTCGACGGCCTCGTCCTGACCCACGACCCTTTGGTGCAGGATCTCATCGAGCCGCAGGAGCTTTTCGCGCTCACCCTCGACCAGACGGGTCACCGGGATCCCGGTCCAGCGGGAGACGATCTCGGCGATCTCGTTCTCGGTAACCTCCTCGC
Source organism: Acidobacteriota bacterium (assembly GCA_006227875.1). Classification (GTDB taxonomy): domain Bacteria; phylum Acidobacteriota; class Thermoanaerobaculia; order Multivoradales; family JAHEKO01; genus M0029. The sequence continues at coordinate 4,810 of SBFI01000110.1, read as the reverse complement.
GTACCAGACGCTCGCCGCCCTCGTCGTCGGTCGAGCGGCTCTCTTCTGCTTCCAGCTGCTCGAGCAGCTCTGGCAGTTTGCCGTGTTGTAGCTCGGCCGCTTTGTTGAGGTCGTAGTCCTGCTCGGCGCGCTCGATCTCCATGCGCACCTGCTCGATCTCCTCGCGCAGCTGTCGCACCCGGTCGATGGCTTCCTTCTCGGCCTCCCACTTGGCCCGCATGCTGTCGGCCTGCTCCCGCAGATCCGCCAGCTCTTTGCGCAGGTTCTTGAGTCGTTCCTTGCTGGCTTTGTCCTTCTCCTTCTTGAGGGCCGCCTCTTCGATCTCCAACTGCATCACCCGCCGGGTGATCTCGTCCAGCTCGGCCGGCAGTGAGTCGATCTCGGTGCGGATCATGGCGCAGGCCTCGTCCACCAGGTCGATGGCCTTGTCGGGCAGATAGCGGTCGGTGATGTAGCGATTCGACAGCGTAGCGGCGGCGACCAGAGCGTTGTCCTGGATCTTGACGCCGTGATGGACCTCGAAGCGCTCTTTCAATCCCCGCAGGATCGAGATCGTGTCCTCGACCGTCGACGGGTCCACCATGACCGGCTGAAAGCGCCGCTCGAGCGCTGCGTCCTTCTCGATGTACTTGCGATACTCGTCGAGTGTGGTGGCACCTATGTTGTGGAGCTCGCCGCGGGCGAGCATCGGCTTGAGCAGATTGCCGGCATCGGTCGAGCCCTCGGTGCGGCCGGCACCGACGATGTTGTGCACCTCGTCGATAAAGAGGATGATCCGTCCGTCGCTCTCCTTGATCTCGTTGAGGACGGCCTTCAGACGCTCCTCGAACTCACCCCGGTACTTGGCCCCGGCCAGCAGGGCACCCATGTCGAGCGAGAAGATCGAGCGGTCTTTGAGCCACTCGGGGACATCGCCACGGACGATCCGCTGCGCCAGACCCTCGACGATGGCCGTCTTGCCGACACCGGGATCACCGATGAGTACCGGGTTGTTCTTGGTCTTGCGCGACAGGATACGGATGACCCGCCGGATTTCGGAATCACGTCCGATGACCGGGTCGAGCTTGCCCTCACGGGCTTGGGCAACAAGGTCCACTCCATACTTTTCGAGGGCTTCGTAGGCTCCTTCGGGCGTTGCGCTGGTCACACGTTGGCTCCCCCTGATCTCTTTCAAAGTCCCCAGCAATTCGTCGCGGGTGACCTGGTACTTGGCGAGCAGCCGGCCGGCCTCCGTTGTCTGACCTTCATCGATCAGCGGCAGCACGAGGTGCTCGACCGAGACGTACTCGTCCTTTAGCCGGCGCGCTTCGTCCTCCGCCTTCACCAGCAGCTCCTGGAAGCGGGGGGTCACATAGATCTTGTCGGCCTCTCGTCCGCCACCCGAGACTTGCGGTCGGCGCTCGAGCGTCTGCTCGACTCCTTCACGCAAGTCGTCGACCGGTACGCCCATCTTCTGCAGCAGCCGTGGCACCAGCCCCTCGGGCTGCTGGAGCAGGGCGAACAGCAGATGCTCGGCATCGGTCTCCTGGTGGCCAAAGCGGGTAGCCGTCTTCTGGGCTTCCTGGAGCGCCTCCTGGGATTTCTGTGTCAGTTTGTCGATACTCATTTCGCTATCTCTCAATCGTTTCTTTAGTCTCGATCGCGAGCCGTGAACTTGGATTCCTCTGCAAGCTGGTCGAAGAGCTCGCGCTCTCGCTTGGAGAGTTTTTCGGGAACGACGATGCGAATCTCGGCGTAGAGATCACCGGGTTTCTCGCTCGTCGATGGAAAGCCCTTGCCACGCAGACGGATGCGGCGCCCCGAGGAGGACCCCGGTGGGACCTTGATCCGTACTTCCTTGTCGAGAGTCTTGACCTTGGCCTCGGAGCCGAGGGCCGCTTCCCATGGACTCACCGGCAGAATGGTGTGCAGATCCCGGCCTTCTAGCCGAAACCTCGGGTCGGGGAGCAGCTCGACCGAAAGAAAGAGATCGCCCCGTGGGCCGCCACCCGCCCCGGCGCCCCCTTGACCGGCCAGGCGGATGCGCTGTCCCGGTCGGATCCCTTTCGGGATGGTGACCCTCAGGGTGCGACTCTTGCCGGTGGTCGGATCGGTGAGCGTGAATTCTCGCTTGCCCCCTCGCCCGGCCTCCTCCAGGGTCAGGGTGATGGTGGCTTCGCTGTTGGCGCCGGCGCTGGCGAAGTCCGGGGATTCACCCTGCCAGGACGTCCAGCCGCCCGCTCCGCCTGGTGCTCCACCCGGCCGTCGGCCCGACCCGAAGAGAGCGTCGAAGAACGAGCTGAATCCCTCTCCCCCGAGGTCGAACTCGACCTGGGGTCCCGAACCGCCAGAGGTAAAGGCGGAGAAGATGTCCTCGTAACCCGGAGGGGGTGGCGCACCGGTGGTCTGGGTCTGTTTCCAGGCCGAGCCAAAGCGGTCGTACTTGGCCCGCTTCTCGGGATCCTTGAGGACCTCGTGGGCCTCGTTGATCTCCTTGAACTTGGCCTCGGCCTCCGGGCTCTTGTTGACGTCCGGATGGAATTTTCTGGCCAGCTTTCGATAGGCCTTCTGATAGGCCTTCTGGATCTCCGATTTGGAGGCGTCCTTGGCGACCTCCAAGGTGGCGTAATAGTCCTTGTAATCCAACTAGGGTCTCCTCACTGGGGCGCTTTTGGCCCTACCGGGCCGCACACAACTCCACCTCGCCCTGCTCCCGGCCGCCAGCCCTCAGCCCGGCACTTGCCGGGCGGGTCTCATTGGCCGTGATGTTATGGGCGTGGCCTCTTGCTCGGGATGTCCTGAAAAATCTTAGTCGCCAGCCCTCATATTCTGAAACCGATCCCAAGCCGGTTTCATTCCCGATTCAAGGCCGATTTTAGTAGATTTTTGTCAAATAGAGCTGTCTGGACCGGGATCCCGGAGGGAGATGCCCGCTTGTCGGGCCAAGAAAAAGGGGACGTGCGTCAACACGTCCCCTTGGCAAGCGCTTTGTGGCCGCGCTCAAGGCGCTTCCATATCGAAGGCCTCGTAGTTCTTGGCGATCCACTCGGTCCATTTGTCAGGCACCTCTTCCAACGGGAAGATCGCCTGAACCGGACAGGCATCGATGCACAGACCGCAATCGATGCACTCTTCCGGGTGGATAAAGAGCGCCTCCCACTCGTCCTTGTCATAGATGCAGTCTACCGGGCAGACATCTACGCAGGCCTTGTCCTTCACGCCGACGCAAGGTTCCGCGATGATGTGGGTCATCTCTCCGCTCCTCCTGTGAATCGGCTGGAACGCCAATCGATCCGGCCGGCCACATTATACCGATTTCGATCGACGGCTCAACGCCAAGCATGTCCGCTTTTTGTATAGTGGGTCGGCCTGCCTGCTATGCCTATCCTCAAACAGCTCGAGTCGAGGGAGCTCGTCGTTGTGACCGGGAAGGGGGGGGTGGGCAAGAGCTCGGTGGCGGCCGCCCTGGGTGTGGTCATGGCCCGCGCTGGGCGCCGGGTGCTGGTGCTCGAGATCGATCCGCGAGAGAGCGTCCATCAGATGCTGGCCGCGCCCCCTTCGGACGGCGAGATTCTCCGGGTCGCTCCAAGCCTGTATCTGCAAAACCTCCAGCCGCGCCAGGTCCTCGATCAGGTGGTACGCGAGCGTCTCCGCTTCCAGGCCATCTTCCAGCGGGTGCTGGAGAGCCCGATCTACCAGCACTTCACCGAGGGCGCGCCCGGGCTCAAAGAGATGGCCATCCTGGGCCATAGCCTGCTGCTGGTGGAGGGCAAGGTACCGGGAGCGGACAAGTTCGACACGGTGATCCTGGACGCACCGGCCACCGGGCATGGCGTGTCACTGCTGGCGGCTCCCCTGTTGGTCTCGGAGGTCATCCGCCAGGGGCCCATTGCGCACATGACCGCGGACGTGGCGACCTTTATCTCGAGCCCGGAGCGGTCGGGGGTCGTTGTCGTCACCCTGGCCGAGGAGATGCCGGTGAGCGAAGCCCTCGAGCTCCGCCAGGTCATGGACGAGCGGCTGGACAGAGAGCCCGACCTGTTGGTGATCAACGCCCTCTACCCGCCGTTTACCGCGGGCGAGGTAGATGAGAGCGCCGATCCCCTTACCGCTCTCTGGCGGCAACGAAAGGATCTCAACGAGCGGGAGCTGGCGCGGTTGGATGAAGGTTGGACCGGGTCTCGCCTGGAGCTGCCCCTGCTGGCGGTGGAGCAGGGACCGGCGCTGACGGAGGCCCTGGCGGAGAGGATGGACGGGTCGTGATCGCGCACTTGCCACCCCTGGTCGTCGTCGTCGGCTCGGGCGGCGTCGGCAAGACCTCACTGGCCGCAGCTCTCGGGCTGTTGTCGGCGGGGGAGGGGCAGGACACCCTGGTCATGACCTTCGATCCGTCGTTGCGCTTGAAGGACTCCCTGGGTGTGGGCGAGGCGGCCCGCGACGAGGAGGTGGAGGTGGCGGTGGAGACACCGGGCCGTCTGGCGGCCAGCCTGCTCGATGCCCGCCGCACCTTCGACCGCCTGGTGGAGCGGTATGCCGAAGACCCCGAAGATCAGAAGCGCATTCTGGAGAACCGGTATTACCGACAGCTCGCCGGCAGCCTGGCGGGGATCCTCGAGTACATGGCGGTGGAGCGACTGTTCGAGGTCTTCGATGCCGGGCGTTACGACCGCATCGTTCTGGACACTCCACCGACCCGTCAGGCGCTCGACTTTCTCGAGGCGCCGGAGAGGATCGTAGCCTTTCTCGACAGCGGCGCCCTCAAGCTGGCGCTCAAGCCCTGGTTCGACTCCTCGGGGCATCTGAAGGCGACGACCCGCCTGGGTCGTTTTGG